>JBDHUJ010000005.1:0-52708 GCA_039809105.1 Saccharimonadales bacterium (SeqCode) | reverse complement strand
CCAGCCAGCACTTTTTATTCCCAGGAATATCTGGTAGTTTTGACATTGGAACATCTCCTCTTTACTTGGTAGCTTTACATCTCCAAGTTTACGGGATGTTCCGTTTTAGTTTAGTGAACCGTGACCCGAAAACACTTTCCAAGAGTCGTGTTAGCTGGTATGCTAAAAGTTATCATAAGCGTGAATGGGCCTGAAGACGTAAGGTAAGCATGAAGACTTCCCGATGGTTCAAAAAATTTAAACAAGCATCACTGGGGCGTGAAGGCATGTACGCGTTGGTCGCGCTTGCCTTCGGTGTGGTTGGTCTGTGGCTGCTCGTCAGTACGCACGCTGCTACGCCGACAGCAAACTACGAAGCCGAAGCCGGCACCCGCAGCGGCAATGCCAGTGTTGTTTCCGACTCAAACGCTTCCGGTAGTTCGGCGGTGCAGTTTAGTAGTACGGTCAGCTGCGCAACCAGTACCCAACACGTCCCCGACGGCCCCGATGGCATGGGTGGCTGTTGGCCCGGCCCGAACAACACCGGTCCGAACGCAGCCGAAAACACCATGTCTGCCTACACCGGTTCTTGTACGGTCAATACCGCTAACACCACTATTGACTCCAAGGTCATCAACTGTGCGCCGCTGACCGTCGGCGCGAACGCATCGAATCTTATGATTAAGAATTCCTACTTGAAGGGCGGCGTGGTCCAAGATGGCACCGCTTCATTCACCGTCCAGGACTCGCTTATCGACAACGCTGTCTCACGTCCGGCCTGTAGCGGCTCGACCAGCTGTGCTGCGGGTAAATATGCCTGCGGCGACTTGAACAACGGGACGGTCGACTGTGGTGTGAACGGCGGTCATTTCACCATTTTGCGCACAGAAGTCACCAACACGAACCGGGGAGCCTACTGCGAAACCACCTGTACCATCCAGGACAGCTATTTCCATGGCACGAACCTCTGGCCGGACGAAACCGATTTGGCTCACGCATCCGGGGTGCGTAACGAACAGTACCTGACGCTGCGCCACAATTCGCTTGGCTGTGATTACCAGGGGCCGTTCCCGAACGACGACATCGGCTGTTCGGCGGACATGTCCGGGTATCCAGACTTCGCGCCCATCAAAAACGCCACCATCGACAGCAACCTGTTCCTGGCGAACAACGTCGGTATCGGCTTCTGTATCTACGGCGGCGGCACGGCTGGCAAGCCGTACAGTAACGACGCCACGAACGCCACGTACATCGTCATCCAGAACAATATCTTCCAGCGTGGGCCGAACGGGAAGTGTGGCGCGTATGGCCCGGTCACCGACTTCAAGGCCGGCCGCACCGGCAACGTCTGGAGCAACAACAAGTACGACAACGGCGCCACTGTTCCCTCAAACTAGCCTTACCTTGAAACATGCTCCGATACGTACCGTCTGACCCCCCATGCATTTTCCCGACGCCAGGGGTGCTCCACCAGTAGCTTCGCTCCTGCCTCCGCGGGGAACCCCTATCTTACGAAAAAATGCATGTGGGTCAGGGACCAGACCGTGTCGGCTGGTGGTATTTGGTATAATACTGTTTGTGAAAAACCGGATGCACACCGGCCGTGAAAGGTTAGTCAAACCCGTGAAAGCTTTTTTGCGCCGCTTGCGCCGGTCGCCGCGATATCTTGCGGCGGGCGCCGGTATTGTCGTATTTGCGGTTGTTTGTACGGTGCTGTTGGTGAATTCCAAAGCGTCGACGCCGACAGCGAATCTTGAGGCCGAAAACGGCACGGTAACTGCGCCGGCGACGAAGACGGCGGACAGTGGTGCGTCGGGTGGCAATGCGGTTAAGTTCAACGCTGCGCAGACGGTGAGCTTCAATCCGGGCAACCCGAATGGAACGGCGGTGGTGCCGACTGGCTCGGGGCTGGAAGACGTTAGCAATCCGACCACTGTCATCGGCGACGGTACGCCGGCCAACTGTACTTCGGCAGCGGTGTTGGCGGCGGTAACCGCTGGCGGCGTCATTACCTTCAATTGTGGTCCCGACCCTATCACCATCACTCTCACGGCCACTGCCAAGGTCAAAAACTCGACGACAAAGCTTGTTCTGGACGGCGGCGGTAAGGTGACGCTTTCGGGTGGCGGTGCGAACCGCATACTCTACACCAACACTTGTGATACCAGCTTGGGGAGTGTGTCGGGCAACTGCCTGTACGCTCCGACCAAGCCGCAGGTGACAGTGCAGAACATTACGTTGGCCGATGGTAACTCTACGAATTCTACCAATGGCCCTTGGTCAGACACTGGCGGTGGAGCTATTTCGCAGCTTGGGGGCCGGTTGAAGGTTGTTAACTCGGTATTTGTGCGTAATACCTGCACTACCAACGGTCCTGACATCGGTGGCGGTGCCATACGTGTGTATGCCCAGAGCTCTCCTACGCCGAATGACCTAGACGGTTCGAGCGCGGCACGTGGCCAGTATCCCGTTATGATTGTCCAATCGACGTTCGGCGGCGCGGCGGGGCAGGGCGGTAACTGCTCGAACGGCGGCGCCCTGAGCACGCTGCGGACACCGATGACCGTGCTCAACAGTCTCATCAGCTACAACAACGCCATCGGCTGTTGCTCGAACCCGGCGTGGGATGGTACGCCCGGCGGCGGGAGCGGCGGGGCGATGTATAGCGACGGCGATACGTACGATACGCGCATAGAAAGTACTATCATCGAACACAACACCGCCAAAGCTGGTGGCAGCGCGTTCTTTTACGTCAGCAATGACCAGACCGGGACGCTTAGCATCATAAACTCCACCTCGCAGAACAACACTTATGCGCCGAACGGCCAGTCGGGCAACCCGCATTTCGAAACCTATCCCGGCATTTTCTACATCGGCAAAGGCAACCCCACCTTCACCGGCTCCACCATCAAATAACCCATCACATCACACATGCTAGGTATTACGCGTTTGGCACATTTCGGCCCAAAAACTCCGCTCCTCACTTCACCGTACCTCTAGTACGCCTCCGTTCCGGTGCTCGCTTTTGAACCAAACTGTACTCAAACGCGTAATACCTGTATGTATCACAAAAATCGTCACCTGACGTATACTGTGACGCATAGTTATGGCGCAGTCTCGCACAAAGACGCGGGTGGTGACAGGTGCCGTGCTCAAAGGTCTGGTGGCGGCCAGCGGGCTCGGAATGGTTCTTGTCGCGCCGAATTCCGCCATTCTGATAGACAAATACCTCAAAAAGCTGGATAAGCGCGACGCCGCTCGGACGCTACAGTACATGAAATACCGCAAACTCATCACGGTGCACGAACAGGGCGGGGAATGTGAATATAAACTGACGACCAAGGGCCGAGACCGATACGAAAAGATAGTTTTGGATGAGCTTGCAATCCCGATGCCACGCAGTTGGGATGGCAAGTGGCGCATGATTGTTTTTGACATTCCGGTCGGTCTGCGCAAGCAGCACGACGAACTCTTGCGAAGGCTGAAGCTTCTAAAGTTCCTCATGTTGCAACAGAGTGTCTGGGTACATCCATTTGGCTGTGAAAAAGAGGTCGGAGTGCTCCTGTACACTCTGGGGCTCGAAAAGTACGCATCGTTCTTAGTAGTCGAAACAGGTAACTTCACGGCTCATGCCGAGAGTTATTTTAAACGTCGCAACATACTCGTGTAGGGCCTTATCAGCATCACGCTTGGACCAATCTGCAGTGCTTTCCATAAGGCGTATCACAAAAACCGTCACCTGACGAAAAGTGTGATGCGTTTTGCTGGTGGGGGCGAGATTGTGGGTAGAGGAATTGTGAATTAGCACTCTTGACATGTGAGTGCTAATTTTCTATGCTACAATGTAGTTAGCACTCACCGTAATCATCTGCTAACGAAAGGATATGCTTTGACCGAACGACTTATTGGAAGTGATGTCGAACCAGGCTCGGAAGCTTTTCTGGACGGCTATATCGATGCGCTTCTAGTGGAACGTCCCGAAGCGGCGGCAGCGATAGAGGCTCTGCGTAATGTAGACCCCGAAATTGTAGCCACAGCTTTGGTACATGCATACTGGCTTGTTGCCGATGCGGCTGCGCTATCTAGAACAAACCTGGAAAGGGCTGAAGTGTCGCGAGACCATATTAATGTTCGCGAGCAAGGTACCAGAGCTGGTGCTCATGAAGTCAAAAATACAATCCTACGACTTATTGGAGCTAGCGACGAGGGCAATGATGCGGAGCAGGTATTCTTCGAACAGCAACACGAACGAGAAGTAGCATTAAAAGAGATGGGAAGATAAAGGAGACATAACTATGGGTAAAATTATTGGAATCGACTTAGGTACCACGAACTCGGCGATGGCTGTCATGCAGTCTGGTAAGCCGGAAATTATCGCCAACAGCGAGGGCGCGCGCACGACGCCTTCAGTAGTTGCCGTGAATAAGAACGGCGAACGTTTGGTTGGCCAGGTGGCTCGCCGCCAGCAGGTTACCAACAGCAAAAACACTATTTATGAAGTAAAACGGCTCATTGGCCGCAACTTTAACGACAAAGAAGTCCAGCGCGACCTGAAGCTGATGGGCTACGAAATCGTCAAGAGCGGCAACGGCGTAAAGGTGAAGATGGGCGACAAAGAGTACAGCCCGGAAGAAATCAGCGCCATGATTCTCGGCAAGCTGAAGGCCGACGCCGAAGCGTTCTTGGGCGACAAAGTGACCGAAGCGGTCATTACGGTTCCGGCTTACTTCGACGACAGTCAGCGCCACGCGACCAAAGACGCTGGTAAGATTGCCGGTTTGGAAGTAAAGCGCATCATAAACGAGCCGACGGCTGCAGCTCTAGCGTACGGTCTCGAAAAGGGCAGCGCCGACGAAAAGATTGCCGTGTACGACCTCGGTGGTGGTACGTTCGACGTTTCCATCTTGGAGCTCGGCGATGGTGTCTTTGAGGTTAAGTCGACCAACGGTGACACCCACCTGGGTGGCGCCGACTTCGACCGCACCATCGTGAACTACTTTGTGGACGAGTTCAAGAAAGAGTCCGGAATCGATATCACCAGCGACAAAGCTGCTATGCAGCGCCTGCGCGACGAAGCAGAAAAGGCCAAGATTGAACTCAGCACTGCGCAAGAAGTTGACATCAACCTGCCGTTCCTGACTGCCGACGCCGATGGCCCGAAACACTTCGAGCACAAACTCACCCGCGCTAAGCTGGAAAGCCTGGTCGCCGAACTTATAGACAAGACTGCTGACCCATGCGAGAAGGCTTTGAAGGACGCAAACCTTACTACGAGCGACATCGACGCCGTCGTGCTCGTGGGTGGTATGACCCGCATGCCTGCGGTGCAAGAAAAGGTAAAGAAAATCTTCGGCAAAGACCCGATGAAGGGTGTGAACCCCGACGAAGTCGTGGCCGTAGGCGCGGCCATCCAGGGTGGTGTGCTGCAGGGCGACGTCAAGGACGTGTTGCTGCTGGACGTGACGCCGCTGTCTCTCGGTATCGAAACCATGGGCGGTGTTATGACCAAACTCATCGAGCGCAATACCACCATTCCTACATCTAAATCCGAGGTGTTCAGTACGGCTGCTGACAACCAACCTCAGGTCGAAATCAAGGTCGGGCAAGGCGAACGCGAAATGATGGAAGGCAACAAGATACTCGGTACCTTTACGCTGGACGGCATCCCGCCAGCCCCACGTGGCATTCCGCAAATCGAAGTTACGTTCAACATCGACGCCAACGGTATTTTGAACGTCACGGCGAAAGACAAAGGCACTGGCAAAGAGCAGAACATTACCATCCAAGGCAGCGGTTCGCTCGACAAAGCCGAGGTAGAGAAGATGGCCAAAGACGCCGAGGCGCATGCCGAAGACGACAAAAAGCGCAAAGAAGCCGTCGAAGCCCGCAACCACCTGGACACGGCTGTTTACCAGGCTGTTAAAATGAAGGACGACAACAAAGACAAGATTTCCGAAGACGATGTCAAGAAGCTTGACGAAGCTGTCGAGACGGCCAAGAAAGTCGTCGCAGACGACAAGGCCGACAAAGACACGCTGGAGGCTGCTACCAAAGCCCTGAACGACGTCCTGATGCCCATCGGCGCTAAGATGTACGAATCTGCCGCCAAAGACGAAACTCCCGAAGAAGACAAAGCCGAGGCAGCTGACGCCAAGAAAGAAGACGGCCCCGTAGAAGGCGAAGTAGTCGACGACAAGAAAGAAAAATAATAAATGGGGGCGTTACAAGCGCCCTCATATTGCTTACTACAGCTTTGTCGCGATTGCGGTAATATCCTCAAGGCATAAGTCGCGCCTATCTTTATTTACCTGTACTCTCTGGCCAATTATGTCCAAGCGCCCAACAGGCAGGTTGTAAAAAGGGCATCCTCTGGCGTATGCAACCACACCAGCGGTTTGAAAATCCCGGATATTCATAGTTCCGTCTTGCACATTGCTAAAGGTAAACATTTCAGAGTTGGTTTCCAGCAAGTTCTCGATGTCCTTATCGATTGACTCTAGAACTGTAGCGTATGCGGATGCTGGTCCCATGTACTGGGTAATACGATTCTTTAGTATGAGATGTACTTGTGGCAGCTCGCGGTTAGCACTGTGTATGCGTTGTGCGAAAGCATGCTGTGCATAGATATCAGATGGTAGCTTAAGCCCATAGACAAGGGAAAACACGTTTTGGATTGCGCGCCTAGAGGAGTCGTCTGCCATGACAGGCAGTATAAGCTTCTCTGCGGCTGCAATTGCGGTCTGTGTATATATCGAGAAACTGGGGTTTGTGTCCAGAAAGACCACATCATAGACTGTAGACAAAGGTTCGATAAAATCACGCAGCCAGCTTGCGACTGCAATCCAGGTGTCGGTACCAGGTACCTGAGTATTGGCGAGAGTTGACATTGAGTTCGCCTGAAGTTCCAACAGTGGGTCGCCGCACAATAAGTCAATATTACTTGGTATGTTCGAGTTATAGTCAGAAGGCTTAGTTAGAAAATTGCGAGGTTCAAAATCGGGTATGTTGTACGGCGAGGGTAGGCGCAACTGGAAATACCCACCTATAGTTGCCCTTAGCTGTTCACCCTGACGCATTAATAAGTTATCGCTTCCGCCTTGATGAATACCTCCTAGTAGGAGCTCAGAAAGGTTTGCCTGCGGGCAAACGTCTATTGCAAGCACTTTCATGTCGGGGTTCTCGTGAGCATACTGGGTAATCACCTGGAATGCCAGGCTTGTTTTGCCAGTTCCTCCTTTGTTGTTCCAAAAAGCATATTTTTTCATGGGCGTAGGTCTCCTTTATGTTGTGTACTATATTTCCATTATAAAGTACTTAGTTTACTAATTCAAGTACAAAATGTACAATGTTTAATATAATCTTTCACTTCCCCTGAAATCGCGGAAGGCTGCAAGAGCTCTTGGTATAAGTGTAGTCCACACCCTTTACTCCTGTTTATATCTCTTATGCCAGAGTTTGGGCCTTTAGTAAGCTCCTCGGAAGGTCACGGGCGGATTTAAAGGTAAAAGCGTTGTAGCGTAAGCATAAGTACGGTATAGTTTCCTGCAAAGGAACGTATGATAGGCTTACTGATTTTTCTAGGGGTTGTGGGGCTTATAATCTGGGCTGCGAACTCGGGCGGGAGCAAGCAAAAGCAGTCGGAGCTGAGCCGGCGCAACCAGGAATGGGTCGACTTTGTAGCCGGGTATGGCCGAGTGGCACAGAACGCCAAAGAAAAGGCGCTGGTAGCGCGCATGCTCGACGATATTTCCCGGCAGGGACTTGGTGAGCCGACGCTGCCGTTCAGTCCTCCGGCTAAGCCGTGGGTTATGTCCGAACATCCAACCGAGGTCGGCACGGGAAAGGCGGCGGCCATGGCTACTACTGCGGCCGCGACTACCGCTACGGTAACGAAAGCGGTGCCTCAGCCGGACGAGCCCTACGAAAAAGGCCCTGACCTGGTCGACGACCACGCCAAAGACATCCAACTCGACAACGCTTCCCTGCTTCTGTACTTCGGCGCGTTCCTGTTTGTCGCAGCAGCCGGCCTATTCGTGGCCTTCGGCGGTGCCGACGGCGTGGTCCGTACGTTCGTAGCGGTGTTCGTAACGGCAGTGATGTACGGCAGCGGTATGTGGCTGTACCGTACTAAACCCAAGCTGAAGCAGGCCGGGCAAGCATTTGCAGGCATCGGTATCGTGCTGGCACCCTTAGTCGGCGTGGCGGTCTATAACTATCTGTTCGACCAACAGTACGGCATGGCGGTATGGATGGTGACATCGCTGTTGTGCTTGGGGCTCTATACGCACGCGCTTTTCGTCTTCCGCTCGGCGCTCGTCAGCTACCTGCTTATTTTCACCTTCGTTTCGCTGTTCGAATCGGGCATCGGCGTGGCGGACGTGCCGATTTATTACTACGGTTGGGGTCTGGCAGCGGCCGGCCTGTGTCTGCAGTTGCTACATCGCTTCAAGCGCACATTCCCGGAATTGCAAGATGCGTCGTCACAGGGCGCCGCGGTGCTTTTGCCGGTCTCGGTCGCCGTTTCTTTGGTAATGGTTCCCCAGCGTGGTGCGACGCAACTAGGCGTATCGCTACTGCTCGCGGCGCTCTTTTACGGCCTTGAAACGCTCCGAACGCGCGACAACGAATGCGAGCTCGACGCTGTTGTCAGTCAGGTCGCTGCCATGCTGGGTGTGGCTGCGCTGACCTATGGCGCCACCGAAAGCCGGTTCGCACTTGGCGTCAGCCTGGTGGCTTCCAACTTGGTGCTGATGCTCGTCGCGAGCTTCAGTAAGCTCGAAGGCAAGCTGTGGTCCAACTACGCGAGCGTACTGCTCGCCATGGCTGCGATAACGGTCTTCGTGGATATCGGCTATCCAAAGCTGCTGCTTGTCAGTACGGCGTACACGGTGCTGGTGGGGCTGTTCCTATGGTTCCGGCAGCGGCGCGAGGATGCCTACGGCCTGGCGGCGCTGGCGCTTATGGCGTCGATTTACATCGCCGGTCAGGTAACCTATGGCCCGCTCGGTATCCCCGAGCAATCGGTACTGGGCTTCGCCGGCGTGCTAGTGCTGCTCGCAGGCTACGCCACGCAACGGCAATGGGCCGCTTCGCAAGCCGCCTGGCGACAGGTTGCGCTCGCGACGTACCTTGTTGGGGCTGCCAGTGTTATCGTGTGTTCCCTGTTCGGCCTGCCGCTGCTCTCGCTGGCTGCTTCGGTCGCCGTTGCAGTGACGCTGCTAGCACTGGCTAAGTTGGATGGTGAGCGTGTCTGGGTGGATGTGGCCGGGTTCACCCTGTTCGTGCCACTGCTGCGGACGGCTGATGAACCACAAGCCCTATTGCTTTCGACCGGTGTCGCGCTACTCTCGCTCATAGCGCTTGCCCTGCGGTTCCGCCGCGAGGCCCTGCGTTGGGCAAGCACGTTCGTGTGGTTGCTGGTACCGGTGGCACTCGGCCAGGCCGATGTAGGTGGCGCGTGGCACGCAGAGGCTTACGCGTGGGCGTATGTGGTGGCCATGGTCGTGCTCATCATCTCGCGGGTCATTGCCCGTGGGACGCTGTATTTCTCGAAAAAGGCGCCACTGGTCAGCTACCTGCAGAACGCCAGTCTTTCCTATGTGGCCGGCTACACGACCGCGGCGGTGCTGGCCGTAACTATTTCGACGGCCGCTGCCGACAGCCGTCTGCACACGACGCTTATCTTGGGTGTGCTGAGCCTGACGACCATCGTCATCGCCGAATACGTCGAGAAGCGTGACGAAATCATCGCCCTGCTGCCCGTACTGGCGCAGGCGCTACTGCTCAGCGCCATCCGTCCGGAGCGCAGCTTGAACGCGCTCTATCTGTTCCTGGCGCTCAGTTCGGCACTGGCACCGCTGCTGTACATTGCCTTCAGCGACCTGCGCCGTCAGGCGTCCGATGGCCGTCCCGGCCTGCAGAGCTCGCAGCTCGTCGCCGTACTGACGGCTTTCGTCACTCCGGTAAGCGTGGTGTTCGGCGCGCAGGCGAATGTCCTGATGGCCATCGGCCTCTTTGCCGCCGGGTTGCTGGTGCTGTTCCATATCCGCGCCCAAGAACAGGGCAATAAAGAGCTGGCTGGCGGCGTCATGGTCCTATCCCTGTGGTGGATGCTGTACTTCGCGCACGTACACGAGGTGCAGGCGTATGTCCACGTCGTGGTAGCGACGCTGGGACTCTATGCTTACCTCCGCAACAAACGTGGCGAAACGCAACAATCCGACATGTACTTGTGGTGGATGCTCGGTGTCGCCACTATTCCGCTCGCACTGCAGGCGCTGGACAGTTCAAAGGGTCTGTATGGCTGGTGGTTCCTCTTCGAACAGGTGGCCATAATGCTGCTCGGCATGAGCATCGGCAAGCGGTTTGTGACGCGCTGGGGTCTCTATGCCGGCATCGCCGCCGTCATCTACCAGCTCCGCGGCCAAGGCTACGCCGCGCTGGCCGTCCTGGCTGTCTTCCTCATCGGCCTCGCCATCTATAAACTCCAGAAATACAACGACCCCAAATAATCTCCAAATCATGATATAAAAGGATATAAAAGGTTCATCCTTTTAAAGTGTAAAATCGTGTAATACGTGCTACGATTGCCGTATGCCTTCTCGCAATACAGTCAAGCAGTTCGGTGCACCTGCGTATTACCACGTGTACAATCGTGGCGCAGGTGGCCGGAAAATTTTTCAAACAGATGCCGATAAACGGAAGTTTTTAGCCATATTGGCGCGCCATTTGGATCCGGACGATACTTCGGCCCGCGATGACGGTGTGCCGTATCCGAAGTACGATGCCGAGCTGAACGCGTATTGCCTAATGGGCAATCACTTTCATCTGCTGCTGTACCAAGAGTCCGACCCGGAGGCTATCAGTAGACTATTGCGCTCAGTATGCACGGCTTATACGATGTATTTTAACAAGCGCTACAAACAGCAAGGCCATCTGTTCCAGAGCATCTTCAAGGCTTCGCACATCACGAACGAGCCGTACCTGCTGCACATAAGCAGGTATATTCATCTGAACCCGCGTACGTACCGCACGTACGCATGGTCAAGTCTGGGGGCGTATCTTGACGAGTGGGAAACAGGATGGTTGCACCCGAAGCGTTTGATGGATATGACCCCGTCGCAGTACCTCAGTTTTCTAGAGGATTACGAAGACAGAAAAGCAGTGCTAGAAGAGGTCAAAAAGCAGCTCGCTTTGTAAGTTACACAAAATAACACCTTAAAAGGATGAACCTTTTTGTCTTTTTGTTTTGTGTCTGTTCGGGTGCCTGTGTGGTGGTGCTGATGGTTTGGGGGCGAGCCTGTCAGGTTGCTGAGTGTAAGGTTTTTTACATCGCCCATACGCAATGCGCGACATACTGGATATGTTACTAAGCGGAGGAAAAGCTCTATGACATTATGGGACGTAATTGCTTGGATTATCATGGGTGCGCTAGTGGGGTGGATTGCCTCGATGATAGTCGGTACGAATGAGAAGCAGGGTGGGATGGCGAACATAATCGTCGGTATAATTGGTGCCTTTATAGGGGGCCTCGTCATGCACCTGTTCGGCGCATCTGGTGCGAGCGCAACCAACGCCTTTAGCTGGCAAAGTTTCTTTGTCGCGCTGCTTGGCGCAGTAATTCTACTGTTTATTTACCGGCTGGCGACCAAGGGTGGTCACCACCACGGTACCGTCTAGCGCTTCCTAGGCTTGAAAGAGGGGTTCTGTAAGGGGCCTCTTTTTCTATGCAGCGGGTTATTCTAGCACTCGCAGGTGCTTAGTGCTAAAATAAAAGTGTGCTACAAAATGATGGCACAAACCTAATATATTGACAAATAAGTCAAAGCATGCTAGTATGAAACCACTGCACCTCGCTTGGACTTATGTTCTCGCGAGGTCTTTTTAATGATAGGGTATACATGAACAGAATCGTTCTGATAGATGGTGAAAATCTCCTGTATGGCTTACGCCAACTCGTGGGTGGCTCCGAGCGTGCATCAAGGGAAGCATTTGAGGGCTATGATTTCCGTGGCTTGATAGAGGAGCTACTTGCCGACGAGCTGCCATCCGAAATTCTTTGGTTCGGTGCTCGTCTGCGCCGCTACGGAAGCACTCCTGAACTTATCACTAAGACCGAGAAGGCTATATATTTGCAATCGAAACTAGTAAGCTCGCTTCAGTCACAAAAGATTACATTCATAAAAGTCGGCTATTTGCGTGCTCGCGAGGCAGACCCGTGTGTGAATTGTGGTGCTGCGGAATGGAAAATGCTTGAAAAAGGCGTAGATGTCGGCTTGGCTGTGCGAATGATACAGGAAGCGGCTTCGGGACGGGAAATCGTGCTAATGAGCGCAGACACTGACTTACTGCCAGCTGTGCGCGCATCCAAGAAAACTGGTTCGAAAGTTATGTATATAGGATACGAATACCAGCCGATTAACGCCTTATCGCAGCAAGCATATGCGACTCGTGTTATTACCAGGCCTTTGGCGAAAAAATACCTGAAAGTGGAAGTCTAATGGCAGAAAAACGCGATTATTACGAAGTGCTTGGTGTTCCGAAGAGCGCCTCAGCAGATGAGATTAAGAAAGCTTTCCGGCGGAAAGCGGTCGAGCTGCACCCGGACAAGCAGGGCGGCGACGAGGCCAAGTTCAAAGAGGTAAACGAAGCGTACGAGGTACTGAAAGACCAGTCGAAGCGCCAGCGCTACGACCAGTTCGGCCACGCCGGTGTGGGCGGCAACGGTGGTGGTGGCGACCCGTTCGGCGGTGCATACGGTGGCGGCTTCAACGGCCAAAACGTCAACTTCGACTTCGGCGATTTGGGCCTGGGCGACATATTCGGCAGTTTCTTCGGCGGCGGTGCAGGGCGTGGCCCGGGCCGTCAGGCACGGGGCAACGATGTCGAAACTCGCGTCGAAATCACTTTCGAGCAAGCCGTCTTTGGCACCGAAGTCAGCCTGAATCTGAATCTCGAAGACACCTGTAGCCATTGTAACGGCACGACGGCCGAACCAGGCTACCAGCTCAAAACCTGCGGCACCTGTAAAGGTTCCGGTCAGGTCGTCACGGCCACTCGCACCATCTTCGGCAACATCCAGCAGGCTACCATCTGCCCGACGTGTAAGGGCACTGGCAAAATCCCCGAAAAAGTCTGTACGGTCTGCCACGGCAAGGGCACCGAACGGCGCAACCAGAAAATCGAGCTTAAAATCCCAGCCGGCATAGACGATGGCGCCACGATTCGTTTAAGGGAACACGGCGAAGCTATAGCCAACGGGCCAAAGGGCGACCTCTACGTCCACGTCCGTGTGAAGGCCCACAAACACTTCACCCGCGAAGGCGACCTTATACTCAGCGAAGAGCATGTCAGCATGGTCTCTGCGGCCCTTGGCGTAGAAGTAGACGTCGAAACGGTTGACGGCCTAGTGCGCATGAAGGTTCCGGCCGGCACCCAGAGCGGCACCGACTTCAAACTAGCGAATCACGGCGTGCCATATGTGCGTGACAACAACCGTGGCCCGCACATCGTCACCATCGTTGTCGACACCCCAACCAAACTGACCAAGCAGCAAAAAGAACTCCTCGAACAATTCAATTCACCCGAATCAAAAAAGCGCGGGTTCTTCTAAGAAGGCGTCCAGGTGCACTGCGGAGATTCATGGGCTGCGTGGTGCGCGGTCTTCACCTTGTACATTTCTGCGTCGGCTTTGTCGTGTAACTCTTGCAATGTCATGCCCGGTTGCCAGCGTGCGACGCCTATCGATATTCCAAGTAGTGAAAAATCGAGATCGGAGCCTTGGTATTCTTCATCTCTGCTGAGTCGTCTGAAGTACCTATTTACCTTCCGGTCGATTCGATTGGGGATAGACCGTATCTGTCCCGTAACGGCTTGATGCCGGCCGGAAGGCGGCATTGCAATAAGCCCCATTATCTCGTCGCCTTCTCCAGTGCGGGCGACGACGTCAATGTCCTCGTCGCGCACACAGTTTGTTACTTCGAGCGCGACTTGGCCCAGAATTTTGTCACCTGCGGCATGGCCGAACCGGTCGTTCAGGAACTTAAAGTGGTCAAGGTCGGTTAGAAACGCAATACTCCACCGTTCTTCGGCGGCGAACCTTTCTTCTAGTCCAAGCCAGTTATTCAGTTTTGTTTTATGGTCGACTGTCGCTCGGTATGAAAGGTCGGTGTTTTCTTTTAGAGTATTCGTAAGTAGCGCTCGGGTGAGCGCGGTTTCTGCCTGGCTGACGGTTAGCTCGTTCGCTAAACCAGTGATTACCATTGCGGCCCTTCTCCGAAGCTCATCGGAATCTGCGTGGGGGGCGCCAAGATCCTCAAGAATAGACCTGATCGCTTCAACGGAGAGTTCACTGGCGCTGAAAACCGCAGGCATAAGGGGTGTTGATGCTTCGGGGACTACGAAACCAGTACCATCTACCGGTTCGGCCAATAATGTAAGCCGGTCAGACATAATATTTTCATATTACTACTATATTGACTAAAAGTCAATCTCATTGAGTGCTGCTCCACCTGCGCTTCAGCCCCGAGTGTCATCCCGGCCGAAGTGGAGGGATCTCGTCGGATACAGGAACGGAATGGGATCTCTCGGCAAGCTCGGGATGACAGTGTAGGAAGTGCAGGCGGATCAGCATTGACTGTATTTAAATCACTTGTTGTTGGAAAAAACATCACAGTGCGCGATAATGTAGGTAAATGAATAGGCTCAAGCAAAATAGCGCTGGGTTTATACCTATGATTATCTGCATCGTCCTCGTCATCGCCGCAGTGCTGTATTTCGCATACACTCGCGTCGCCCAAGCCCAGCATTGATATAAAACATAAAATATGCTATAATATGACATAATGTCAGAAATAGTCTGCTTTTCTTACCGCAAGCCAGAACTACCGGAAGGTAGTAACCTGGGCGGTCGTGTGCAGATTTTTGAAAAATTACGGTATCGCGACATAGCGCCGGTTGTCAGCCTTGGCGCGGAGTCGGCGTTCATCGGTGACACGGTAAGCGTCCATAGCCTGCAGGGCGAGCACGAGACAAGCGCCATCGACCCGATAGAACTCGGGGCCGTCCGGACTATCGTAAACAGGCTTGACCGCTCAATCAAAAAGGACCAGCTGCCGCATTCCGAGTTGCTGCCGCCTATGATAAACGAAAACACGACTCGTTCGTTGGCATTCAGAAAGCATCGTACCGACAGGGAAGTCTTAGCGCCTTTGGGAATCAACATTCCATCGGTCTTGGCGGCAGACAGCAGTACGGTCGAGGCTTTCATGAGTACACAGCCTAGTGGGCGGTTTGTGGTAAAGCCCGATAGTGGCGCCAACGGCCAGGGCGTGCATGTCCTGAGCCCTGCGGGTGTCGCCGAGTTATTCCGTGAGCATCCGGACTTATATGGAACCCAGCTGGTGCAGCCGGCGTACGATCTTACCCGGCCATTTCCGGCCGGCCTGCGTCCGTACGATGCTGCTAGCGCGGAAGCGTTCGAGGGCTGGAACCGGCACGGTATAACGAAAGAGCTGCGCGTGTACGGTTTCCATTCTCCCGAACGTACAACTGTTTTTCCGGTGGCGCGTGCCATCCACGAGCAGCGCGACGAATGGTTTTTTCTGGACCCCGAAACAGTCCCCGCCCACTTACTGAAGGATACCGAGGCCGCGATGCGCTTGGCTGCCAGCGTAAGCGGTGCGGCTGCGATGCTCGGTACCGTAGATTATGGATACGGCGCACCGGCCGGCCAAGACCCGGTATGGGCAGCGGTAGAACTGAACGGCAAAGCACCCTACGTCCTCGGGTACGAAAAACACTACCAGATTGCCGATACGCTCCGTACCATGTTTGCTGACCAGATAGCGGAGACCGCAGCCTTCGCGAAAGGAGTAGACTAAACCTATGCGTGTACTGCTTATCGGCAATATCGAAACGTCTCCGACCGGCGAAGCATACTTTGGGCAGTATATAGACTTCCTACACGAAGCGGTTGCTAGTACCGGCGAAGCTATCGAGGTCGAGTTTACGCTTTTCAGCGACCTGTACATCGGTGTTGGCGACGGTACGTTTACGATTTTCGATACCCGCAGCGGGCGGCATGTGCACGAATCGGACGTAGTGCTGCTCCGTGGTGCGCGGTACCGGCAGTATTACGACGTCGTAAAGGCGATAAGCGTGTATGGCCGCGAACACGGCATGGTCGTTATCAATGACTATGGTGCGGTACGCGACTCGTCGAAGTTAACGCAGGCGGTACAGTTCCACGAGCTCGGGCTGCCTGTCGCCTACTCGGTGTATGCCAATGAAGCGGTTCTCGAGGGAAGACGCCCGCTGGGAATCGAGTTCCCGTGCATTATGAAAGCGACGTTTGCGTCGCATGGCGATGACAACCATCTCATTTTGTCGCTAGAGGAAGCTGCGGCGATACAGAGCCGTAGTCCCCAGAAGAAGTTCGTTTTGCAGCGTTTCGTGCCGAACGACGGCGATTTCCGGCTTTTGATTATCGAAGACGAAGTCGCCATTATACACCGCGCCTCGGCCGAGGGTTCGCATCTCAACAACACTTCCAGGGGTGGAACGGCGGGTCTCCGCGAACTCGACACGGTGCCGGCAGCTATCATTGACGGCGCAAAACGGCTTATGAAGCACTTGTCGATGACTATCGCTGGCGCCGATGTCTTGGCCGATAAGCATACCGGCGAGTTTTACTTCCTGGAACTCAACGCACAGCCACAGCTCATGACCGGCGCCTACACGGAGCTCAAAGCCGAGATGCTTGGCAAGTACTTCAAGCGTCTTGCGCACGACCGTCAAGCGGCCGGAACGGCAGAGTCGCAAGAATAAACAGCACGTTACGGTGTTCGGACAGATCGAGCGTCGTATTGCCGGTCTGCGGGTTGTTGTTGTGCCGGTCGACTAGGAATGTGCCCTCGTCGGAAACAGAGGCGGCGGCTTCGGCGAAAATCCGTTCCTGCAAAGGGCTTGCAATACCGAGCAGCTCGCAGCAGACGAGGTACTCGCACTTATTGTCGAGGTTGATATCGACGAATCGTTCGTCGATAAGCTTCGTAAGGTCGTCGAGCATGGCACGGTAGGTCTGTATGTACCGGCTCGGGCGACGAAAATAAAACTTCGACTCACCCAATATACAGTGTGTGTACAGGTAGACAAGCAGTTGCAGGTGTATGGTGTTGCCTCTGTCGTAACCGGTCCGGCCGACCGCTAGGAACGACGATGGGTCAAGTCCTGTCTCATCGTGGCGGATGACTCGGCGGTACAGGTAGCAGTAATTGACGGCGTGGGTGGACAGTATGGCCAGTGCTTCCGTGTCTGCCAGTAGCCGCGACTCGTATGCTGCCAGGTCTTTATCGGGAACGAGTCTGAAGAGCTCCTCGCGAGCATCTATGCCGTATAGTGTTTCAAGAAACAGCACCCTGAACAGCAGCGAGACGTACAACTTCAGCTTCGGGTATGCCTCAAAATACGGGCGTCGCAGCTCGGCGGCGTTCTTGGAGCCGTGTGAAACTTCGGCATTGACCCTGTCGACAATGGCCTGGAGGGCTGCCGCTGGGCTGCCATTTCCGGTAAACTCGCTCTTCAGCTCGTGCTGGAGCATTTCGCCCAGCGTTTCATGTTGCGACCAGAGGTACAGGCGGGACGCGAAATGAAACTGCCGGTCGAACGACAGCTCGGACAGGTGCTCGAGGTAGTACAGTAAGACACTATTGCTTAAATTTTGCATATGTGATATAATAACAGAGGTTAGGAATCGTGACAACCCTAGTATGTCTAGTATGTCACACCGAATATAAAAACCTAACGGTAAAGGAGCGCTCCATGCGTATGACGGTAGTCGGTTGCCTCGAGCCCATTTCTATCCCCGAGCTTGGTATTCGCGATGTCATGGCTAAGGTCGACACCGGCGCGTATTCCGGCGCACTGCATTGTACCGACATCAAGGTCGTACGCCGCGGGCTGCTGCGTAAGCGGTACCTGAAGTTCACTCCGCTAGGCGACCCGGCCCTGGCCGGGGAAACCGATACGTTTCTGAAGACGTACATACGGAGCGCCACGGGCCACCGTATAAAGCGCTTTATTATCGATACCGAAATCGTGGTGCAAGGCAAGACGTACCCCATCCGCATCGGCCTGTCGGACCGGTCGGATATGAAGCGGGCGGTGTTGCTGGGCCGGCGCTTTTTGCGTGAGAACGATATGCTGGTTGACGTCCGTATCAATCAGGAGCAGGATGAGGAAGGAGAAAACACACGATGAAAATAGCAATTCTTTCCAAAGGTTCGCTAAACTACACCACCAAGCGGTTGCGCGAGGTGGCTGAAGCCCGTGGGCACGATGTCTCCGTCATAAACTACGCCAAATGCTATATGACCATGGAAAAAGGCAAGCCGGTCATTTATTACAAGGGCCACGAGCTGCCTAGGTTCGACGTCATAATCCCGCGTATAGCTCAGAGCTATACGAAGTATGGTACTGCGGTAGTGCGCCAGTTTGAGATGCAAGGTGCGTTCACGACCGCCAGCTCCATAGCTATCAACCGGTCGCGCGACAAGCTGCGTTCGTACCAGATTATGGCTCGCCAGGACGTGGGCATACCGAAGACGGTGTTTGCTCGCGAAACCGCCAACCTCGAAGAGGTGGTTGACCTGGCGGGGGGCGCGCCGGTTATCATCAAGGTTGCGCGTGGTACGCATGGCAATGGCGTGGTGCTGGCCGAAACCAAGAAAGCGGCCAAGGCTGTGATGCAGGCGTTTTATGTCGAGGGCGTGAACTTCATAGTGCAGGAATTCGTGAAGGAAAGCGCCGGTACGGACATCCGTGCGCTGATAGTTGGGAGCCGCGTGGTCGCCAGCATACAGCGCCAAAGCCTGGACGACGATTTTCGCTCAAACACGCACCAGGGCGGTGTGGGCGTGGCGGTAAAATTGACGCCAGAAGAAGAAAAGACTGCCATAAAGGCTGCAAAAGCGATGAACTTGCCGGTCTGCGGTGTGGACATGATGCGTTCTGACGATGGCCCGAAAGTCCTCGAAGTGAACAGTAGCGCCAGCATAAAAACACCCGAACTCGTGACGAAACGCGATGTGGCGACTAAAATAATTGAATATGTCGAGCGTAACGCCAAAGCCAAGCCCAAAAAAGACAAAGTCGGCGCGTAAACTTGCTCCCGAGAAAGGCCCTGAAGGGTTTTTCTCTTCGCGCCGGGCTCGAAGTAAAGCCGAGCGCGGGCTGCTTTTTTCCATACTTGGGATTGTAGGGCTTATGGTAATGTTGTTGCCGACTATTTTTTATCAGCCGACGCGGGCCACGCTGCATGCCGGCGGCAGGACAGTGAAGCTTGATATCGCGCAGTCGGAAGCGACGCGGGAAAAAGGTTTGGGCGGACGCGAAAGCATGGCCGATGACAGGGGTATGCTGTTCGTGTTCGACCAGCCCGACAAAGAATGTTTCTGGATGAAGGATATGCAGTTTTCGATTGACATAATTTGGCTGAATACGGCCAAGCAGGTGGTGCATGTGGAGCGGAATCTTTCGCCGGAAACATACCCCGCGTCGTACTGTCCGGAGCTGCCCGCGAAGTATGTGGTGGAGCTGAACGCTGGTCAGGCCGAAAAACTCGGCATCTCGACCGGCGACACCCTGAAACTGTAGCAAATAACAGATTTCATGTGGCAAAGATGTATCATGTTGCATGTATCAGTTGCTCCAACCACGGACGCTCTGCTACATGACACATGATACATCTTTGTCACATGCAAAATGAAACATGTTACATTTGCGTTCAACACGCTTGTGCTAAAATAACAACATGACGTCTCTCATCGTCTTGGCCGCGCTTGCGGCTATACCGGTCATACTCATCGTCGTGCTGCGGGTCAACGCGGCCATTGCGTTTATGAGCTTGTGCCTCGGCAGCGTGCTCGTAACATATACGACGGGCGATGCTGCGTCCATCGCCTCCGGTCTGGCATCACACCCGAATCCGGAAGTGGTGCGCTGGATAAGCCTGGCGCTGCTCATCGTGCCGTTCATCTTGGCTACTTTATTCACCCGCAAAAACGTGAAGGGCGGTAGCCGGCATGTGCTGAACTTCATCCCGGCGCTGGCGACGGGCGTGCTGCTGGCGCTGCTCGTCACGCCGCTGCTTGGCGGCGGGTTGCAGCATCAGGTACAGAACCAGCAGCTGTGGCACCAAATGGACAGTTTACAAACTGCGGTGCTGCTCGGCGGCGCATTCTTCAGCCTGTTGTTCATCCTCATAACTCACCGCCACCACAACGCCGAAGAAAAACACGCCAAACACTAGTAGACGCAATGAAGCATCGTACCAGAATCGCCTATTTGACTTCCTGCCGGGAGCTGGGTGTGGCCGGTCGGGAACTGGTAGGGCGGCAAGTCCAGAACAGTCACACGCACAAACGGTACGGCTACCGGGCGAGCTGCATAGAACAACTTATCGGTCTCAGCTGCCTGGCACGCGGTGAATTTGCGGCGACATGCGAAATCGGGCTCATCCTGTGCGACGATAGCGACAGCGACGAGGCGCTGGAGTGGCATGCCGCTGCGCTCTGGCCGAAGCAACAGCGACTGCCTGACGGCAAGACCGTCGAAGCTATATCGGTGCGGACACCTTCGGACTGGCGCAGGCTGCCGCGTTCGCAGCCCGAGGCACGCGAAGCCGCCAAACGTGCGTACGAACGACGTATTGTCGGCCTGTTGCATGAGTACGACATAGATTTGTTGGTAGTCGATAGCTACCGCTGTGTCATCGGCCCGACGCTCCTGGCGGCGTACGCGAATCGGATTATCAATATCCACCCGGCGGTGCTTGCAAAAGATGCGCATCCGCTAGCTGGCGCATTCCCCACGCGCGATGCCTACACCCGCGCTGCGTTCGGCTACGTTATTGTGGACGACAAGCGGCTCAGCGGTATTCCGCCGGGCGACCGGCTGCAGGTGACGTACCAAGGCAAGCAGCGCACCGCGGTGCGGGTGCCGCAGATTACTACCACTGGTGTTACGGTGCATATCGTCAACGAGAAACTAGACGAAGGACCAGTGCTGCTCAGCCAATCGTATACCATAGACCCGGCCCGGATGGACGAAGAAGACATACGCGCCCGGAACTACACGCTCAAGTACAAACTTTTGCCCCGAGCCATCGTCGCGTATGTACGCCAGCACCCCGAACTGTTCCCGCGCGCGCTGGCTAAGCCCGCTTCGTAACTCCGGCGGCTATGGCCGCGTCGTAGGTCAAGTTCCAGATGTACTCATTCTTGAGCTTCTGCGTGCCGACCCGCTTGAAAATGCCCTGGTCGTACTCGTACACGCGGGTGACTGGTTCGCAGTCGGCGGCGCGTGCGACGCTGAGCGCCTGTTTGAAATCGAGGTTGTTGGCTTCGAGATAGCCGATGATTTCACTGTGCAGCTCTGCCTCGTGTACTTCGGATTTCTTGTGGCCTTCCTCGAGTTCGATGGCGAACAGCAGGCGCTTGGAAGCGTTTTTTTCTTCGAACACGACCATGCGGAAGGTATGGATTTTTTTGGCAACGGCAGATTTGGTGTACAGCACCTGGCGCAGGCTTTCGGGGCTGACGACGGCACCGTAAAAATCGAGCGAAAGGTCGGAGCGGCCGTAGTAGAAGAGGAGCGGAAAATCGACCAGCGCAGCACTGAGCAGTTTGCCAGCGCCATGTTTTTCGAGAATAGGCCGCAAGTCACGCAGACGCAGCACGTGGCCGAGGTCGTGGATGTTGTATTTGATACGCGGGTTGATGTTGTTGCTGCGGGTGATGGTAACCAGCAGCTCGCCCTGTTCATTCGGCCCGATAAGGTAATCGAACGGGTTGTACTGGAAGACCATAGGTAGCACGCCGTATTCGGTCTTGGTCAGTTCTTTGCGCAGTTCCGTGTTGGCTAGCAGTTCTTTGCGCAGGGCGATAGTAAAGTTATTTTCGGCAGCGATGTTGATTTCCAGGTCCGACGCGCCGTACGAACCAGCCACGAACCGGAAGTATTGCAGCAGGTAATCGCGCAGGCTTTCGCTCATGGCTTCGCCGCCGTAGATAGCGGTTATGTCGTATTTTTTGACGTCGAAATCCGGGTTGTCGACCAGGTCTTTCAAAAATGGCGGATACCCCAGGATAACGTACTGGTAGCCGTCGCCGAAATCGGTGATGGTTTCGATGATTTTTTTCTGGTCCGGCCCGGTAGCTTTGACGATGTAGTTTTCGAGCAGCGCCATGGTGGTCGCCATGCCGGTGGCCCAGGCGCCCATGGCGAAGGCGTTGATGACGAAGATGGGCCGGTCCGAAGTCAGCGCGCTGAAGCCGGCCTGCAAGATTTCTTTGACGATGCTGCGCTCTTCTTTGCCGCGTACCCAGCTGGTTGGGTGGCCACTGCTGCCGGACGATTCGTCTACCAAGACACCGCGTGTCGGCAGGACACCGTTCCAGCAACGTTCTTCAGCCCGGTAGGGCACGATGTATGACTTTTTGTCCATTTCGGGGACGCCGCTGAAATCGACGCCGCCCCGGAAGCTAGTGGGGTCGTGATAGTGCTGCTGCCGCAGGTAATCTTTATAGGCGGGGACACGGCGTTTGGCCTTTTCGAATGTCCGAAAGGCGCGCCATTGTCCAAGTTTCCAGCGGTACGGTTCTATACCGGGCGAAAGCAGTAGGCGGTGTGTGACGTCCCAGCGGGCCAAGTGCCACACCACGAAGTCCTGCATGGCGACATATATAAACATTAGTCTTTTTTTCATGATTCCTCCACGAAGTGATTAGCGAGTGGCAGGCGATAACTTTCGGGTGGTGTGTCGCTTTTGCCAAAACGGAAAATCATCCATATCGGTTCGGCGTCGGTGTTTGTGGCGCCAACGGTGGTTGCGACCTTTTGCAGAACGGCATCGTTCGTCGGGATGGTGCCGTAGGGGTGGAGCGAATAGCCTTGGGCAGACAGTGCCAACCAGACTTTCATGAATGCCCGGCCGCAGGCGATGTAGTCTTCGAACGAAGCGAACGGGGCTTGGAGCCAGGCGATGGCGTTGACCGTTTTCATGGTGCGTAGGTATAAATATTTGAAAAACCGGCCGGCGATTTTGTTTGTTATGAGCCGTGGAAAACGCAGCGCGAAGCGGAGGGCAGGGCCGGGCATTTGCAAACATTCCGCCGACAGGCCGTCACGCCGCTCACGGGCTTCACGTTTGCTGTAACGCAGCCAGTGGGCAAGCTCGTCGTGCATGTGCGGCGTCTGCAGGTCGTGAAACAGCGTCTCTTGGTTGTACCAGAGCACTTGTTTTACCTCTTCGGGATTTTCGGTGACGTACAGGTTTGCCTGAGTGCCTTCCAGAGCGGCTTGCATGGCGGCGAGCACGTGCTCGGGAATGGGCTCTTGGCGGTAGTTTTTGCGCGAGGTCCGCCGTGCGCGAAGCAGGTGCTCTAATGCGGCGTCTGGTGCTAGATTCCCGGCCGTGATTTCAAGCTTTCCAAAATAGTGCAGGTAGGCTTCGCGCTGTTTGTCGACGGGCGTGAGTTCCGGCTTGTACGTCACCTGGTAGCCGAGTGCCCGGGCGGCGGTCACGAAAAATTCTACGAAAACCCCGACTGTCAGGTAACTAAATTTGTAGCCGAGCTCGCTGGCGAACAAGCCCCTGGCGGTATCGAAATACAGTGCTGCTTCGTGGTCATTCAGGGGTTTGAGCTTGAGCGGCTGGCCATTGTGTGGCGAGGGGTAGCGCTGAGCTAGCTCCATTATGGCGTGCCACGGGTCGTTGGCTTGGGTGTTTGTTGTCATGTCAGCTTACTTTAGCTCCAGTGTACACTGGAGCGGACACATTCCCAAGTGGTTCCTTGGAGCCTGGCCTCTCCCCGCGGTTCTGCTCGGCGGCGCGTTCTTTCCTGTTCATAACCCGCCGCCACCATGCTGGAGCCGAAGGCAAACACGCCAAACACTAATCCGAATCGTAGAAAAACGCTTGCATGGTGATTTTGCTTATGCTAAGCTTTCGTTTAATGCATACACAAAGGAAATCCAATGCTAGCTAAGGCAGCGGAAATCCTTTTTCAAAAACAGCCCTTCGGGGCTGTTTTTTTGTGCCTGCAGAAACTAACTAAAGGGGAGGTAAGATGGTAAACAATTACAAGGGTATGGAAGATAGTGAAGTGTTCAGCGAAGTGGTGAATAAGCTGCGAGAGTTCTGCCTGAGCAAAGGTTTTGTGGAGGTGAGTGCGCAGGACAGGCTGAGCATACTCGCCGCCTGCGAAGACCCCGACACGGTCGCGACGTACGAATACATGGGCGAGGTGTGGCCGCTGCCGCAGACCGGCCAAATGTGGCTGGAATATGAACTTTTGAAACGCCCGGAGCTCCCGGGCGTTTTTTGTGTAAGCACCAGCTACCGCAACGAACCGAACCCAGTGCCGGGCAGGCACAAACTTATCTTCCCCATGTTCGAGTTCGAGCTCCCGGGCGACATAAAAGCCCTGCGCGCGTTTGAAACGGAGCTGCTGGAGCACCTCGGCTTCGGCGAGCAGGCCGACTTCCACTACAAAACGTACGACGAGCTGAGCGCGCACTACAAAACCGACGACCTGACGCATGCCGAAGAAAACGCCATGGCGAGAGACTTCGGCCAGGTGGTGTTTTGCCGCGACTTCCCGGTGCGCACTTCGCCCTTCTGGAACATGAAGCCGAAGGGCAAAGAGCATGCGCACAAAATAGACGTCATCATCGGCGGCAACGAAACCATAGGCAGCGCCGAGCGCAGCACCGATGTGACACAGATGCGCAAATCGTTCCACACCATTTCCGAAGGCAAGTACGCTCAGAAATTGTACGACCTTTTTGGCCGAAAACGGGTGGAACGCGAACTGGACGAGTTTTTGGAGCTCAGCTTTTTCCCGCGCGCCGGCGGCGGGATTGGGCTGACGCGGCTATGCAACGCAATGCAGAAAGGAGACCTCATGAACAACTTGAACAACAATAACTAACATACTCTCTACAAGCAAAACTCCCGTTTCCGCGGGAGTTTTGCGTTCAGCGCACGTAGTATACTAGCGGCTAAAAAGGAGTTTGATAGCTTCGTAACTGGGCAGCGCTTGTTCGCGCACGAAGTCAAAAGAAATTTTATTATGCAAGTCGCGCTCGATTTTAGTAAGCGTCCACTGCTTGCAGTCTTCCAAAGACTGGCCTTCACCGCCGACTTTCCACGCGGCGTAGACGTAAAAGTCAGTTTCCAAGTGAGCTAGTGAGTCTGCGGTTGCAAGCACTAGCCCTTCTTGGCTCTGTGGTCGTTCGTTGCCATGGCAACTATGAAAGCGAATAGCGTCATCGACTACGAGCTTTACTTCTTCGGGCGTATAGCCGCAATCGGTCATGATTGTACGGGCCAACTCCAGGCTTTCGGTTTCGTGCTTTGGGTTGTTGCGCTCCATTTTGTAGTCGGCGATGTCGTGGAGTAGGGCCGCCACCTCTGAAAGTTCGACATCTGCGCCCACCTGTGCGGCGATATTTCTAGCATTTTCGGCGACAACCAGTACGTGGTTCGGGTAGAGCCAATCGGCCCAATCTGCTCGGCTCTCCAGTTTTTGCTCGTACAGGTCTTTCACTTTTTGCTGTAAATTGTCTAAGCGTGCCATGGGTTCTCCTACTTTGGAATACAGTAAGTATAGCAGTTCCGAGTTCAGAGCCGTTCGAGGAGGTGGATAGTGACGGTGTCGCCAGCTTGTTTGTGTATCTTCGCGCGAATGTCGGCTTTTATGGGGAGCATCTGTACGCCATTACCCATAGCCATAAAAGATGTTTCGAACGGTTCGCCGTCTACGGTGCCGCGAACTTTCACTGCGCCGTGTGTGCCGAAGAACTCGGCCGCCTCTGGCCACACCGCATACGTCCACCCGCCCTTATTCGGGCTTTTTTCGAGCGTTGCACTGAAAGTTTTATCCAGTTTCATGGCCCTAGTATATATTCCAAGACCTGGTCTTGGAAATAAGTTTTGGTTTTGCCATTTTTGTGGTATAACTGCTGCATGATGCCGCATACTACCAGTGTTGAGTTTACGAACACGGTGCGGGACTATGCCAGGCAGGCACTCGTGGAGTCGTTACGGTCGAAAAACCGTACGGCGATAGAACGACTTTCGTGGTGGACTACAACTGCTTGTTGGGAGAGTGATAATGGTGGCGCCGCGTATCTGGTACAGAAGGGCGTGAGTATCGGCGACGCGACGGCCATACCGCGCACCAAGGAAAGATTGCGCGTGTTCGAGCCCTATGCTTCTGCATGGGGTCTCACGACATATGATATGACTTCTGCGCAGGGCGACATATATGTGTACCATACGATGGTACTTGGCACCACCTGGCGCGATGTCTTGCAAGTAGAGAGAGCTCAGCGGCAGGAGCGCGCGGCGGGCCTGGCGAAAATGGACAACGAAGAAGGACTGGCTTTATACAGGGAACTCAGACGAGGCGCTTCCGGGTTGTTCGCTTTGGCGATGCCCGACGCTTACGATTGACTTTTTCGCCAAAATATAGATAATGTAAGGAGTTATTTTTGCGTTTGTGCGAAAATTGCAGCCTCAGCAAAACCGTTAGGTTTTGCTCCGAAATCGCAATCCAAGGAGCCATAGGCGACTGAATGTGATTTCGAGAGGAGAAACGTAAGGTTAAGTCGAAGCTTTTGCCGCTTGCGGCAAAACGAGATAGACCTGTACGTTTGGACGAGGGTCCGTAGCTCAGCCGGTTAGAGCACCTGCCTTTTAAGCAGGGTGTCGTGGGTTCAAGTCCCACCGGACCCTCCAAAAAAAGAACCTGTCGCAAGATGGGTTCTTTTTTTGGAATCTATTCATGCTTATGCGTGCATGTGGTGCAAGTTTAGTGTATAATATGGTAATTCTTACAAACAGGGTGCGGGCTGGACGAAATGTACGAATATATTCTGTTGCACAAACTGCGGATTTTGGTAGGTATTGGCATAATGCTGACCGGTCTGGTTTTGCTAGTGGCGCTTATTTCTACTGCCGCCCGCGGCTCGTGGCACGGCACCGACGATGTATACGGTAGTGTAAATGGCGGCACGTACGACGGGCCGAACGTGGTTTCGGGTGCGCTTTCGGGCATAGGGAACGCGTTGGTACAGGCGGTCGATTCGGTCGGCGACGCCGGCAGCCGTAGCGCGCAATCGGTCGAAACCGCATTTAGCCACGGTGTAGGCGGCGGGATAGTCGCGGCCGGGAAGGGAGTGGGCAACGGCTTTGTGGCGGCTGGCCGCGGTGTAGGCAGCGGGTTCGCATGGACCGGCCGCGCGGTCGGCAGCGGGTTCGCTATGACGTTCCGCGTGTCGAAAGTCGCTGCCCGCGCCTCACTGTTGAACACGCAGGCTGTCGCCTCTGTCATTCGCCCGGTTGACCACACGCCGGTACCTATCATCGACCCGGCTTCGCCCGAGCTGCAGGCCGCCCGCGCAGCACTGCCCGCGACGGCTCCGGCGGCCGCACCGGCCCCGCAGCCCGTAATCGTCCCGCAGTGGCCGCTCCACGGCGCTATAACCACGCAGTTCGGCGCCAGCGACTGGCCGTACCAGCGCGTACACACCGGCATAGATATCAGCGATGGCACACGGCCTGGTACGACGCCCATCCATCCGTTCCGGCCTGGCACGGTCGTGCAGGTCATCCACTCCACGGTCAGCCTGGGCAACCACGTCGTAGTCGACCACGGCAACGACGTTACTTCCGTCTACGGCCACATGAACTCGACGGCGGTCGTCGTGGGGCAGCAGGTAGATGAGGGTACGGTGCTGGGGTACGAAGGTACGACTGGCGCATCGACCGGAACTCACTTGCATTTCGAGATTCGTGTCAACGGCCAAGCCACTGACCCGCACCAGTTCATCGCCGGGCAGCCATAATTAGGGAAGGGCTCGCCACATCCTGCGGCCCCGCGACTGCGCGTCGGCAAGCACAGCTTGCCCGGCAGGTCGCCTTGCAGCGAGCCACTGGCTCGCTTCACCTTCCCAATTCTTTTCGAAGTGAATTCGAAAAGAATCTCCCATCCCCTAAAGCTCGGCTATCGCCTCGTTCGCTTCGCTCATGCAGTAGAAGAGGGACTCGTGCGTTTTGTGGGGTTGTGTGACACTAAAGACATCACATTCCAACCTGCCACCAGCTAACCCGCCACTTCCGCCCTGGACCAGCCTTTCCCTCGTCACCATAGCTACGGCTATGCTTCCTTACGAGAAGACTGCCCCAGAACGGAACTGGCTAGCTTATCTTAGTGGCATTTTAGAATGTGATGTCTTTAGTTTCTGAAAAGCATTGTAATAAACACAAAGGCTGCTATGCTATAAGCATAAAGACTTAAATGAGGGTGGCTCGGTTGAGACACATACAAAAACACAAACCTCTTGCGAGCAGTGTGGTGCTGGGCTTGCTTTTGGTATTTAGTTCGGCACCGCAAGCGTTCGCACTCGTCGGACCGCATTCGTACACCGATGGCACGGGCGAGGTCTTCCTTGGCGGCGACTATATAGAGCTGGGGCTGAGCAAGCAAGGTTCGTTCGGCACCAACAACGGCACGTTGCCTACCGGTTTTTACGGCACGGCCGGACATACGGCAATCGGCATGAGCACTAATCCGACCGGTTTCGGCGTTGCGCCGGACCTGCGTATGGATTTCTTCATGCCCGGCTCGCCCGAAGAGCGTTGGGTCGTCGGCTACAAGCAGTCAGGCACGCCGCACACGGGCAGCAACTCGCTGCTCCGTGGGGCTGACGATATTTCAGACAATGTCGTCACCGATGAATCGAGCGGCAGCAAACTGCAGGCCCGCAGCGTCGGCACGTTCGACGGCAAGGTGCAGGTGACGCAGGTCATATCGTTCGACCGGGGTGACAAGTTCTTCAAAAACGAAGTAACGCTCAAAAACATCGATAGCGCCAGCATGGACAACGTCCGCTACATGCGTTCGTTCGACCCGGACAACACGGTGTACCAGGGCGGTGACTACACGACGCATAACTACATTCCGTACACTCAGCAGGCCGGCGACGGCAAAGCGGTGGTGATAGCCGACGCTAACATCGGCAGTCCCGACCCGGTGCACGACCAGAACGGTTCGTATTCGCCGATATTGTTCTATAGTTCTGATTCCCGCGCCCGCGTGTCGACCTTCGGTTTTAGCAACAACAACCCGTATGCGGCCGAGGCCTACGACAGCGCCCTGCCGAAAGGTACGGATGTTATCGAAGACCAGGCTATAACCATCGCCTTCGATGTCGGTACGCTGGCGCCGGGCGCATCGGAGACTGTTTCGTACTACACCAGCCTCGACAACCGCGATTTCAGCGAGGTGCTGGCCGACATCCAGGCGGCCGCGGGCGCCAGCTCGGGCGGCGCTACGACGACCAACATCCCGAATAACGGCGATGCCAATGACGACGGTACGCAGGACACGACCCAAGCCAATATCGCCGGCATGGTAAGCCCTATCACAAACAAATATGTGCTTGTCCAGGCCGACAGCGCCTGCACGGTGCAGAACCAGAGCATGCAGGCAGCGTCGGGCTTGGCCGCGCAAGACAGCGGGTACAGCTACCCGGCGGGGCTTATGAACTTTATGGTCCAGGGCTGCGGCGCTCCCGGCTACACGACGACGGTCACGCAGTACTACTACGGCTTGACTGGCACAAACTTCGTACTGCGCAAATACAACCCGAACACCAAAAAATACTCCACAGTCAGCGGCGCTACGGTCAGTCATGTAACCATCGGCGGCCAAGCGGTCACAAAGGTGACATACAAAGTCACCGACGGCGGCGAGCTGGACCAGGACGGCGCCGCGAACGGCGTCATCATCGACCCGGCTGGTTTGGCGGCACCGACGCTGGTAGAGAGCGGTACGAATGTGGCGCTGAGCAGCGGCATCGCGAGCCTGTTGGCGGTCGCCGCTATCGCTGTAGCCCGCTTCCGGAGCCGCAGTGTGGTTTCCGGCGCGTGTTTCTAATGGACGCATGTATAATGAGCTGAAATGAGTGGGCAGCATAAAAAAGATGTAGGGGCAGTAGTCCATCGTCGGGGCGTTTCGTTCCGGGTGTGGGCGCCGATGGCCGACAACGTGGCGGTGACCGGTACGTTCAACGGTTGGAGCGAAACACCCATGGCAAGCGAGCTCGACGGGTACTGGGCTGTGACCGTGCCGGGCGCGGTGGCGGGGCAGGAATACAAATTCGTCATCCGGCGTGGCAAGGACACGTTGTACCGCAACGACCCGCGGGCGCTGCATTTCACCATTTCGGCCGGTTGCTCGGTCATTTCGGAGCACACGTTCGATTGGGGCGATGACGATTTCGTGCCGCCGCCGCGCGAGCAGCAGGTCATCTACGAACTGCACGTCGGCACCTTCAGCCGGCCAGATGCCGCCACGACCGGCACGTTCAAAGATGTCATCGCCAAGCTCGACTACCTCGCCGGCTTGGGCGTAAATATGATAGAACTCATGCCCATCGGCAGCATGCTGGCCGACCGCGGCTGGGGCTACGCCATCGACTACATTTACGCGGTCGAAAGTCTGTACGGCGGGCGCTATGGGTTTTTGCAGTTCGTAAAGGCAGCGCACGCCCGCGGCATCGGCGTCATCTTGGACGTGGTCTATAACCACTTCGGCCCGGACGAAAAGCTGGACCTGTGGTGTTTCGACGGCTGGCAGCAGGACGGCTACGGCGGCATTTACTTTTATAACGACTGGCGCGCCGAAACGCCGTGGGGCAACACGCGGCCCGACTTCGGCCGCCCCGAAGTGCAGCAGTATATTCTCGACAATGTGCGTATGTGGCTGCACGACTGCCGGGTGGATGGACTGCGGGTCGATTCCACCATTTTCATCCGCAACGTGAAGGGTCACAACGAAGCGCCGGCCACCGACCTGCCCGAAGGCTGGCAACTGCTGCAGGACATGACCAGCTTGGGCCGCAAGCTCAAACCCGCGGCGGTAACCATCGCCGAAGACGTCGGTGCGAACGGCTACCTGACCAAATCGGTGCACGAAGGCGGCGCCGGATTTTCGGCCCAGTGGGAGCTGGGTTTTCCGCAGGCGCTGCGCGAGGCGCTCGGTTCGAACGACCCGGCGAATGTCCACTTGACCGGCATCTGCGGCGAACTCGGCCGGCGGTATAACGATGATGTGTGGCAGCGCGTCATCTTTACCGACAGCCACGATAGCGCCGCCAACGGTTCGGCGCGGCTGAACGAAGTCATCGCGCCGGGCAAAAGCGCCGGCTTGTTCGCGCGGCAGCAGTCGTTGCTGGCCGCTACGTTGCTGCTGACGGCGCCGGGTGTGCCCATGCTGTTCCAGGGACAGGAATTCATGATGGGCGGCAGTTTTAACGACTGGCAGGGTCTGGATTGGAACTTGGCAGAGACGCACGCGGGCGTGGTGGAGGCCTACCGGCGGCTGATTGCGCTGCGTAAAAACAGCGAGGCCGTGACGGCCGGGTTGCTCGGCCAAGGCTGCAACCTGTTCCATGTGGACGAAGACAACAAAGTGCTGGCCTACCACCGCTGGCGGGGCGGCGGTCCGAAAGACGATGTGGTCGTGGTAGTGAATTTCGGCGGCCGTGCGCACAGTGTGTACGGCTTGAGCTTCCCGCGCGACGGCCTGTGGCGCGTCCGGTTCAATAGCGCTTCGCAGGCCTATGCTCCCGATTTCGGTGGCACCGTTGTCCCCGACGTGCACGTCACTTCCGGCGGCGCCGAGCTCGTCCTCCCGCCCGCCACCGCCCTCATCCTCTCCCAGGACTAGTTACCGTATGTATGAACAGGCTGCTTTGGTATGATAAACCAGATGGATATTCAACACGACACTCAAGTAGCTACCCTGCAGCGGCAAATACAAGACTATTATGCACGCAAGGTTCCGTTCCGCGTGTACCATGGCAGCACAAACTCAACCCGAGTGCTGACATTTAAGCGCAGCGAAATGATAGATGTCAGTAAGCTGAACCGTGTGCTGTCTGTAGATGTTGGCAAACGAACCGTGCTAGTAGAACCGAACGTTCCGATGGACAAACTCGTAAAAGCGACAGTGCGCCACGGCCTAATCCCACCGGTAGTGACTGAATTTCCCGGCATTACGGTCGGTGGCGGTATACAAGGTGCGGCAGCAGAGACTTCTTCGTATAAGTGGGGCTGTCTCAGCCAAACGGTAAACTGGATGGAAATGATACTTGGAGACGGCACGAAGCTTAGAGTATCGCCCCAAGAAAACGCCGACCTGTTTTATGGCACGGCGGGCTCTTACGGCTCACTTGGCCTTATAACAGCAGTAGAGCTACAACTCATCCCCGCCAAGAAGTACGTGACCATTACGCACATCCCCGTTTCCAGTCTTCAGGAATCGCTCGATGTTTCCAGAAAGTACACAAAACAAGGGTTTGATTTCATAGAATGCATCATGTTTCGGAAAGATATGGGAGCCGTTGTCGTCGGTACATTTACCGACGGCGTCATAGGCAAGAAAAAGCGTTTCAGCCGTCCGTTTGATACTTGGTATTACCTGTATGTAGAGAAGTATGCCAAGCTCAAACAAGGCGTTACGGATACACTGCCCGTGAAAGATTATCTGTTCCGCTACAACCGCGGTGCGTTCTGGGCGGGTAAGCTTGCATTTGACCACTTCGGAGTGAAGTTCAACGCGTGGAATCGGTTTTTCTTCGACCCGTTTTTCCGCACTCGGCAGCTGTACAAGGCGCTGCAAGAAAGTGCGGCCGCGCAAATATACATATGCCAGGATATAGTGCTTCCGACGCAATCGGTTGTGCCGTTTATGGAATTCACCGACAAGGAATTCGACATGTACCCCATAGGCTATTGCCCTATCAAGCCCGAACCGCGCTCACCACTACAGTGCAATGGCATAGCTACTGCTGACATGGTATGGAACATCGGCGTGTACGGATTGGGTGTGCAGCCGTATGAAAAATTCGTCGCAGTGAATAGGGAAATCGAAACCAAAACACGTGCGCTTGGCGGTAAAAAATGGTTTTATGCGCACTCGTACTATAGCGAAGAGGAATTCTGGCAGATTTACGACAAAAAATGGTATGACGCGCTGCGCAAGAAGTATCGAGTCACAACATTGCCGGACATCTACGAGCGGATTCGTGTTAAGGAAACATTCGCTGTGGATGCTAAGCGAGCGGCATATAAAACCATGCTCGGCCGCGCGAAAATACGCATAACCGACTAGAAAGCACGCCTCAGTGCAGCCACATAAACGTGCACGTCACTTCCGGCGGTGCCGAACTGGTCCTCCCGCCCGCCACCGCCCTCATCCTCTCCCAGGACTAGGGTGTCAAATCTCCGCAGAGTAGCAATATTATATACTTGCGTTTATGGACAATTGTATTTATAATTGCTTTATGCCAAGTATGTTCGGTGGTGATTCAAGCGGTCGGGACTATGCCCCTCATATGTACGTGCTCCAAGTAGGCGGAGATGCGCGCAGCGATGACGGGTACCACTTTGTGGGCGGTGCAACTGCTTATTACGACCAGCGCGACTCTAGCAAGAATAACCCCGTTTCGTATCACATCGGGGTGACAGGTCTGGGTGAAATGGTATGTGATGTGACAGTTTCGGGCACAACCACAGGCTTGCCCTCAGAGGAAATCCCCCCAGCCGCCAAAGATAAGCTGCTTGCGTATGGACTGAATCAGATGCCAAGTATGGCGGGATTCAGTATTCTGCAGGCGCTTCAAATCGAAACTCCCGATATTGAGCCGACGGATTACGAACTTCTCTTTAATGGAACACCGGAACAGCAAGCTTTAGAACTCGCCAAAGAAAAGCAATGCGCGGATTTTGTCGCAAAAATCCGAGAAGAGCTTTTGGGCGAACGCCCCGCAGATTAGCAAAGCAGTAGCAGCTCCGTTCATGGTTCGGCTCTAATGTTGTGCCGAAGCCAATACGCTGAAGTTCAGAAGCAGACGAAAGGCCATTGACATCTGTGTACAATATAGTGTACAATATTACGTATCATGAAAATAACTTCAACGTCTGCATTCCGCAAGCAAATCAAACGGTATATCGATGAGGTCGACCAAGACCAGGAACCGCTCGTAGTTACGCGCTCAGACGACGTAACGGTGGTGGTATTGCCGCTTGCTATCTATAATTCTTACGCCGAGACGGATTACCTGATGAGCAGCCCGGCCAACGCTGAACGGCTCCGGCAGTCGTACGCAGATGCCCGTGCGGGTAAGGTGGAGAAACACGACCTCATAGAGCCATGAACCGGACTCTGAGTTTTACTGCCGAAGGGTGGGAAGGCTATCTCTACTGGCAGCAGCACGACAAAGCGATACTCAAGCGGATAAACACGCTGCTCAAAGATTGTCAGCGTGACCCGTTTGGCGGCAAAGGCAAACCGGAACTGCTCAAGCACGAACTTGCAGGCGCGTGGTCGCGCCGGATTACCGAGGAGCACCGGTTAGTGTATTTGGTGGTCGGTGACGAGGTTCGCATAATCGGCTGCCGTCACCACTACTAACGCCATTTCTCACGAACCCACTGCAAAGCTCGCTCTTCCGGTCGAAAGTCGGTATTGCCAGAGGTCCAACCTCTAGCATAAGCAATACGAACACCTAGAAGCGTTGGTGTATACGGTTACGCTTGAGAGCTGACGACTTGTGATGCCGCCATAAGAATCGGTCTGCTACTCTGCTGTCGGAGGTCCGACCTCCGGCATAAGCGGAAAGTTTTCACGGTTTCGGTGAACTTTTCACGCTCATGGTTGGCGGAGGGTGGTCTGGTATATTCAGGGCAACTATGTGGAAACGGTTGCAGCGGCTACGGTTTCGGCGGACGACGCTGGTGCTCGTGGGGAGCGCGGCGTTTTTGGTGGGACTGGCACTGGCGCGGCGGGGGTTGGCGCCGGGCGGGTGGTTCGTGCTCGCGGTGGGGTTACTCACGGCGGCTACTGTGTGGCGGCAACGGCGGACGACGCTGGTACTTGGCGCAGCCATACTTTTCGGGCTAGTGCTCGGCGGCTGGCGCGGCACGGCGTACTTGCACCAGCTGCAGCCGTACCAGACGCTGGCGCACCAGAAAGTTACGCTGACCGGCACGGCGAGTATCGACGCGGTATATGGCACGAAAAGCCAGTTGAGTTTCGTGGTTCGCGATGTCGTTTTTAGCAAACCATACACACAACATGTGCCGGGGCAGATAAAAGTGCAGGGCTTCGGCGCGACCATGGTGTACCGCGGCGACCGGGTGCAGGTGAGCGGCAGCTTGTACCCGACGCGCGGGGCGAACCAGGCGAGTATCGGCTTTGCGCAGCTGAAGATTACAGAGGCACACAATTCAGTTATCGACGAATTCCGGCGCAAGTTCGCGGCCGGCATGCAGACGGCGCTGCCGGAACCGGCGGCGTCGTTCGGTATGGGATTGCTCGTCGGTCAGCGGAACACGTTGCCGGACGAAATCACCCAGGCGCTGCTGATGGTGGGCTTGACGCACATCATCGCCGTCAGCGGCTACAACTTAACCATCCTGCTCAATGCCAGCAAGCGGTTGCTCGGTGGCCGCAGCAAATTGCTTTCGACGGTGGTGGCGCTGGGGCTCATCGCGGCGTTCCTGCTCGTAACCGGTGCGAGCGCCAGCATCGTCCGGGCGGCAGTCATCAGTGTGCTGGGGCTGGCGGCGTGGTATTTTGGCCGTACCATACGCCCGGTGCTGCTCATACTGTTTCCCGCTGCACTGACGGCTTACGCGAACCCGGTGTACCTGTGGGCAGACATCGGCTGGTACTTGTCGTTCCTGGCGTTCTTCGGCGTGCTGGTTATCGCCCCGGGTGTGCTGAAACATCTGTACAAAGCCAAAGAAGCGCCGGTGCTGGTGCAGATAGGCGTGGAAACCCTGTGCGCCGAGCTGATGACCATCCCGCTGGTGCTGTACATATTCGGCCAAGTCTCGCTGGTCGGGCTGCTCGCGAACATGCTGGTGGCGGCGCTGATACCGCTGGCCATGCTGCTGAGCTTCATCGCCGGGCTGGCGGGGATGCTAGCCGGCAATATCGCCGGCTGGTTCGCCTGGCCCGCCAGTGTGCTGCTGACGTACATGCTGGACGTGGCGCGGCTGCTCAGCCGCATACCGCATGTTTTCCAGCAGAACCGGTACCTCTCGGCGGCGGATATGGCGGTATGCTATACGCTTATCGGGCTGCTGGCGGTATTCGCGTGGCGGCGCAAACGCACAAAGGGTAACTGGCAGGCGATATTTGCCGGCATCCAAGGGCACAAGGCGGTAGCTATAGCAGATATACCCGAACCGAAAAGTTAGAATTACTACTGAAAACTAGTAATCTTCGCAATACGCTTTATACTGAGAACCATGGAAGAGAGACTGAAATTCGCCCCCTTTAAACCCTTGGTCGGCAAAGGCATTACTCGCCAGTATGCCAAACGGCGCACCATCTTGTTTCAGGGCGAAATCCCGCGCAGCACCATGGTCGTACAGAGCGGCATCGTCAAAGTTTACGGCATAACCGGCAGCGGCGACCAGCGCACGGTGACGTTGCTTTCGGTCGGCGACATATTCCCGGTGGAGTGCGTGTTCGATAAGTCGCGCGTCAGCCTGTACTACTACGAAGCGGTGACCGATTGCAGTATATTTAGCGTACCGAAGACCGATTTTATAGAGGTATTGAACAGTAACCAAGGCCTGAAAGACCACATTTTCCAGGAGTACATGGCGCACTATACCAGCGCCACCATGCACATTTATGCGCTGGAGCACTCGCATGCCCAAGACAAGCTGGTCTACATACTGCAGTATCTTGTCGCGCGCTTCGGCGACCGGCAGCCCGACGGCCTGACGCGCATAAACCTGCGCCTGAGCCACCAAGACATAGCCGAAATGGTCGGCCTGACACGCGAAACGACGGCGGTGGAGTTGCATAGATTAAAAGATAAGGGGCTTATAGATTATCAGCGCTTCTCGTACTACGTCAACGTGCCGGAGATAGTCAAAGCCACGGGAAGCGATGAGTTCGAAAGCGTCGAAGTTTAAACCCACACCACGTATCGCCCACGCGGCACCAGCGCTCGATTACCACGCGCTGTTTCATGCGTTGCCGGAGCGGTACATTGTGTTCCGGGCGGACGACCCGGACTTTACCTTCGTGGAAGTCAGCAAAGGCCACAGCGACATGACAGGCGTCAGCCGAGGCAATATAATCGGCCGGCCGTTTTTCGAAGTCTTCCCCGACGTCAGCGAAAAATACAAGCGCACCGGTGTGAGTGACATGGCCGAAGCCTTTCGGCGGGTCATCCGCACTAAGAAACCGCAAGTTTTCTCCATTATCCGCTACGACAGTGTCGACGAGGACGGCGAATTCGTCGAAAAATACTGGCGGCCGGCACATTACCCGATTTTCGGCGAGCACGGCGATGTGGCGTTCATACTACAGTCTTCGTACGATGTCACCGAAGAACTTTCGGCCACGCAGCGGCTGCGGGAAATCCAGGCACAGCTGGAAGATACGCTCAATTTCGGCCGTGTCGGCAGCTGGCTGTGGGATATCGAACGCGACATCGTCATCACCAATCATACGCTGGCGAACCTGCTCGGGCTGGACGCCGACGAAGCGGCGCTGGGCGTCCCGCTCCACACATTTACGGCTGCCATGCACCGCGATGACCGCGTCCGTGTCCTGCACGAGATAAACGAGTCTATAAAAAACGGCGCCGGGTTCGAAATAGAATTCCGGGTCGTCGCTACCGATGGGAAAGTGCACTGGGTGCTGGCTCGCGGCCGGCTAGAGCTCGGCAAGGCCGGCCGTACCGCCCGGGTCAGCGGCGTTATAGTCGACATCACCGAACGCCATAACTTCGAGGCGCAGATAGAAGACGCGCGCTTGCGTGACGAACTGAACCGCCGTGAATCGTCCCTGCTGCAAAAGCGTAACAAAGAGCTCGAAACATTGTCGCGTACCAAAGACGAATTCGTGGCGCTCGCCAGCCATCAGTTGCGGACGCCGGCCACGGCTGTCAAACAATATCTCGGCATGGTGCTCCAGGGCTATGCTGGAGAGGTTGCGCCGACGCAACTGGACATGCTCGACCGGGCATTCCAGAGCAATGAGCGGCAAATCCAGATTATAAACCAAATCTTGAATGCCGCGCGCGTGGACACCGGCCGTCTGGTTATGACACCGGCGCCGCTCGACATCCGTGCGCAACTGAGCGGCATCGTCGAAGAAATGCGGCAGAGTATAGAGCAACGGGGACACACGCTCGTGGCGCACATCAGCACCAAACCGGCCAAGGTATATGCCGACACCGGCTACTTGCGGATGGCCATAGAAAACATTATCCACAATGCCAGCATCTATACGCCGAGCCCCGGACGTATAGAGGTCGGTCTGAAGCGGCAAGGACAAAAAGTTGCTATTTACATCCGTGACAATGGCGTAGGTATCAGGAAGGCGGATATCAAAAAGCTGTTTACCAAATTTACGCGCATACACAATCCGCTGAGCGTGGAGGCGGGTGGCAGCGGCATCGGTTTGTACCTGACGGCGGAAATCGTGCGGTTGCACGGCGGCAGTATTTCGGTCGAATCGAAACTGCGTGAAGGCACGACATTCACCGTAACGTTGCCGGTGCTGGATGCATAGTAAGCCGGGCGTCGCTGAGGGCTCAAATCTAGGATAAGCCTTGGCTGGAATCTAGCTCAAGCTTGTACGTTCACCCTTCACCATTTTCCATTCACCATACATGCACCGTGAACCGTTTACCATGAATGGCACGCGCACCCTCCTTCGCCAAGGCTACGTAGGGCACGGCGGTAAATGGTAAATGGCTAACGCATGGTGAACAGTGAAAGGTAAACGGTAAACGGGTTGCCGGAACGCGCTATTCTGTGCCAGCTCTCCTAAATTGCGAAGTGGCTTACAGAACCGAACCTTGCTACTATGTAGAGTAAGAAGAACCACGTAATATTGGAGTGCGGTAGCTATGACAAAAGCCGATAAGAAATTGCAGGTAATGATTGTCGAGGACGAGATGTTGCTGAACGACGCGTACGCGCGCGTGCTGACTGCGGCCGACGTGTCGCTGCTGCGGGCGTACAACGGCAAGGAAGCGCTGGAGATTCTAAAGAAAGAAAAGCCGGGCATCATACTGCTCGACCTGCGCATGCCCGTCATGGACGGCATTGCGTTTTTAAAGGAGCTCAAGCCTAAGGTGAATTTGCCCGATACGAAGATTATCGTTTTCAGCAACTACGACGACCAGCACGAGATAGACGAAGCGTTTTCGCTGGGTGCGATGCACTACATGCTCAAGGCTTGGGCAACCCCTGATGAGTTGGTCAAACTCATAAAAGAAGTCGACAATTCCTCGGTGCCCGTTAGTTAAAATTCCAAGTTCCAAATTCCAAATCCCAAACAATACTAAATACCTAAATTCCAAACGGACTCCAGGCATTTTGAATGAGCTCAAGCAGTGACTCGCTACGGGTGTTTCGGTATTTGGCCATTGGAATTTGGAGCTTGTTTGAGATTTGGAATTTAGAGTTTGGAATTTACCAGCGCAGCTGGTTGGGGTGCGACAATTATTACAAATTTTCTCAGGGTTTTCCTACAGCCACTTTACAGGCTTCCGACGTACTATAGGTATAGTTCCAAGTGAGATCGGAACGGAAGCATACAACACTAAAACTAACTAAAAAGAAGGAGGGGAGTATGCAAGCAATGGATCTCGACAACAAAATCGCAAACTTTCTAAGCCGCAAAGATGCGCAATTTCCCGAACTCGATTTAGTTGCTACCGGGCGCGACCAGACGCGCACCATCAAGTATGCGACGGCGATGTAACTTCGCCACCTGAATCAGTTTCCTATTTCGGCTGAGTATAGAGCCGCCTGCAGATACGAGGGCGGCTCTTTTGGTTACGACCCACGGAAAGCAGCACATTTCGGCCCAAAATCTGCGCTCCGATGCTCACGTACGTTAAGTACGCTGCGCTTCGGTGCTCGATTTTGAACCAAACTGCACTACTTTCCGTGGGTCTCAAGTCTTCCAATTGCTTTGGAATTCTGGTAAAATAACAGATATAAACAGGTGTATTTCCTATGTCCGGACACAGTAAATGGTCAACGATTAAACGTGAAAAAGGTGCGAAGGATGCGGCGCGTGGTGCTGTGTTTACGAAACTTGGTAACGCAATCGCGCTTGCGGCGCGTGGTGGTACTGACCCAGACACGAACTTTGCCCTGCGTTTGGCCATAGACAAAGCCAAGGCTGCCAACATGCCGGGTGCGAATATCCAGCGTGCGCTCGACCGTATAAAAGACAAGTCGGCTGCGCAGCTGCAAGAGGTTCTGTACGAAGGCTATGGCCCGGGCGGCGTGGCAATCTTGGTCGAAGTCGCGACCGACAACATCAACCGCACGTACCCCATGGTACGGCTGGCATTTAGCAAGCACGGTGGCAACATTGCCGAAAAGGGTGCGGTGGCGTTCCAGTTCGACCGCAAAGGCACTATTCGCGTCAAGGCTACGGGCGATGACTTTATGCTGCAGGCACTCGACGCAGGTGCCGAAGACGTGCAAGAAGAAGGCGACGAGTCGGTGGTGTACACGGCGTCGACCGACCTCGCGAAAGTGCGCGATGCTTTGAAGGACCAGGGCGTAGAAATCACCGAAGCCGAACTCGCGTACGTACCGAACACGACCATCGAAATCACCGACAAAGACACCGCTGGCAAAATTATGCGGCTCATGGACGCCCTCGACGAACTCGACGACGTCGTGAGCACCCACGTCAACTTCGACATCGACGAAAGCTTGTTGGGCTAAATCATGGCTATCCGACCAGAATCTGCATCTATTGATGCGGCGTTTCTGGCGTGGTCTGAGGACGTGACGGAACATACGTTTAGTTTGCGTGACTTGCCGCAAACGGCAATAATCCCTGCTGCGTGTGCATGGGCTGCGGTGATGCGAAAGTTCGAGCCTAGCCGCCTACTGCCTAAGGATTTCACGGCCGATCTCCTGGCGCGTGAGTTTGCGGTTGATGCGTTGGGTAAGTGCATGGGCGGTGACCCATTTTGGCGCATGTCGCCAGATGTGACAGTGCCTATTAGCCGTTTTACTGACCATTCATCCCCATATCGTTTTCAGACGTATGCCATACGAGAAGGAAGGGCAGATGACGACACGGTGACTGTCCGGGAAATCGCAATCGCTTCTGCGCTTGGCAGTGCGGCCTACAACAGCACTGATGGCTCACCGAACTTTATGCTCAACCCATTCGGTCCCCATCCACACGCTCCCGACAATTGGAAGATACTCGATTTCGAGCATACGATAGGATTCGTGGACAGTCTTAACGTGATTGATTAACGGCTACTGCTACAATAGAGACATGAAATACGAGAAAGAGTTAGTATTTGCGACCGATTTGGCAAAAGAGGCGGGTAGTATCATTGCCGCCAATTTCGGCGATGGCAGTCCGACTCAATGGAAAGAGGACAATACGCCCGTAACTCAAACTGACAAAGATGTGAATGCATTGACGATTCGAAAGGTCCAAGAAACCTTCCCCGAAGACGGGGTACTTGGCGAAGAGGCCAGCTATGCGACTGACCGTACGCGGCTTTGGGTGGTCGACCCGATTGATGGTACTCAGGCGTTTGACCTCGGCGCGCCTACAGCCACATATTGCTTGGCGCTCGTGGAGGATGGCAAGGTAAAATTGGGAGTCGTGTACGACCCGTTTAACAAGCAACTTTATACTGCGGTGCAAGGTCAGGGTGCGTTCCTGAACGGCAAGCCGATACACGTTTCCGATACGGATAGTTTAGCGCAGAGCTATGTCGTGTTAAGTAGTCGCTCCATAGAGGGCTATAAAAAGACTGGCGAAATACACGATGCGGTTGTCGAGGCGGGCGGCAAGCCGTTCAACTTCCGCTCGATAGTGTACGGCTATATGCGTGTTGCCTCGGGTCAAGCATCAGTTGCGGCTGCGGGATACCTGAAACCATGGGATTATGCTGCGGCCAAGGTTATTGCCGAAGAAGCCGGGGCGATGATTACCGATTTTGCTGGTCAGGCTCGTGAATACGACCAGGTTGGGAATGGCATCGTCGTAAGCAATGGTCATGTGCATCAGGAATTCCTTCGACTTATCGGGAAATAGAGTATTCGTATCGGTCGGGCTATGGTAGGCGGCTTGGTCGCTAGTACTGCTACAATGGGAGCATGGATTATGCAGAAGAGCTTGAGTTTGCCAAAGGTTTAGCGCTGGAGGCCGGTGGGATTATGCGGCGGTACTTCAATGCTGAAGACATCGGTACGACTTGGAAGCAGGACAATACGCCGCTGACGGTGGCCGACACGACAATCAACGAACTCGTAATTTCGCGGGTCAAAGAAATGTTTCCCAAAGATGGTGTTATCGGGGAAGAAGCGAGCTACGAGACGGAGCGTCCGCGTGTCTGGGGGGGGTCGACCCTATAGACGGGACGGTGCCGTTTAGTACCGGCATACCCATAAGCACCTTCTCGCTCGGCCTAGTCGACGGGAAGGATGGCCAGCCGGTGGTCGCAGTAGTGTACGACCCGCAACTCGACCATCTGTACACTGCGGTGCGTGGTAAAGGCGCCTTTCTGAATGATAAGCCGCTGAAAGTTTCGAGCGAAAAGACACTGAAAAACAACTATTTATCGGTGCTCGGCGGAATCAGCAATCCCGACTTTGCTGCCGGCAAGTGCTCGGACTATGTGCGGTCGCAGGGTGCGATTTATTTTCACATGGTGTCGCAAGTGTACTCTGCGATGAAGGTGGCGACCGGTCAGTTCGTCGGCACTATTTTCGGGTATGGCTCACCGTGGGATTCGGCAGCGGCAGTGCTTATCGTGGAAGAAGCCGGCGGAATTGCGACCGACATGCACGGCAACGAACGGCGCTATGACGAGTGGAGCAGCGGCACGCTGCTGGCGTGTAACGAAGCTATACTGCACAAATTTATCGACGCCGTAAAAAAGTCACCGCGTTAGCTATTCTTTTCAATCTCGGTGGCGATGAACGTTTTGAGTTGCTTGCTGAAGGTGGGGTCTTCGTAGCAGAGCGCAAGTTCGGCGGTGCCCCATTTGACGCCTTGCTGTATGTAGTTGTGGCTGCCGACCATGGCGCCGTTTTCGGTGGCGAGGACTTTGGCATGGAGTTTCGGCGCGGTTTTCGGTAGCTGATGCACCGTAGCCTTTTTAGCCAACACGGTTTGTCCGCGCAGGTTGTAGAGTCGGTGGATGGGCTCTTCCAGACCGTGGATGCTCGGGTGGGCGTAGTAAATCTCTACGCGTGCGCCGCGGTAGGCTGCGCCCAAAAGCGCTTTATAGATCGGGCCGTTCGGGAAATACTGCCCGGTGTAGACGACCCATTTTTCGGCATCACTCACGAGCTGCACGGCGGTTTCGAGTATGAGCGACTGGTTCGGTACGCCCGCGTCGCGCACGAGTTGCATTTCGGGGGAAAGCTCGAGGTGCGCGTCTCGCTCGTGGAACGCTTTGCGGGTGTTGCCGTGCTGCGCCACTTGCGCGACCATGCCGAACAGCCAGTCTGCTGCTCGCTTGTCGGACCAGCTGACCATGACGTCTATGTTGCTCGCGTTGTCCAGGTTACACCCGCCGACATAGACTTTGTCGCCGACGACACCGGTTTTTATGTGCGAACGGCCGGCGGCAGGGTTGCTGAGCGATTTCCTCGGTTTGTTCGTAATGACGGTTTGCGCGCCGGCTTGTTGCAGCTTTTCCAGCCAGCCGTAAAACGTTTTGAATGGCTCGCGTAGTTTCTCTGGCTCAAGCGTGGGCTTGAACCAGAGCGGGCCGGGCAGGCGACTAGCTTTATCGAGCAAAAAAGTGCGGGCATCGATGGCGAGCACGACCTGGACGCCGCGCTGTGCGGCTGCAAGTAGCTCGGTAAGCAAAGCGCCGACATGCTCGTCGCGCGAATTCAAATCCATGGTCGCTACGGCCGCGCGAGTACCGGCATCGGCGGCTTTGACGTCGTCCGTCAGCTGTCGGAAATAGTCGGCGTTGTTGAAGAATGCAAAATCAGACGTATCCATGTCTTTCCATTATACTAAGGGTATGAGAATTCTGGGCATCGACCCTGGCACGGGCATTTTGGGCTTCGGAATCATCGAGGCTGCAAAAGGCAAAGTGCAGCTTGTGGATGGCGGCGTCATACGTACGCCGGTAAAAGAGGATGACGCTGTCCGTCTGCAGACTATCTACGAAGAGCTGACGGATATTATCGTCACGGCCAAACCGCAGCAGATGTCAGTCGAAAAGCTGTTTTTCGCACAGAATGTCACGACTGCGATGACCGTAGCGCAAGCTCGTGGTGTGGTGCTTCTGTGCGGCCGCCAAGCCGGATTGGAGATTTTCGAATACACGCCGTTGCAAATCAAACAGGCCATAACCGGCTACGGCAAAGCCGACAAAAAGCAGATGCAGGAAATGGTCCGTGTGCTTCTGGGCCTGGCCGAAGTGCCCAAACCCGACGACGCCGCCGACGCCATTGCCGCCGCCCTCACCCACGCCCACACCCTCCACTAGACAATGTCTAGAAAATGCGGACGAATGGTGACATAATAGGCGTATGAAGATTGTGCCAGGTAAAAAAGTGTTCTGCTCGTACGCCTTTACTGGGCAGAACCCTCGCGAGGTCGAAGCGCGGATGGCCGCCATAGTGAAGGTGCTGGAACAGGCAGGCGCAAGGGTGTACTGCAACCTGTACGACGAGCGGACGGATGGCTTTACGAACCCCGAAGATTACCTGGACCTGGCGCTAGACGAACTGACTGGGTACGACTACGTGCTGGCAGTGAAAGTCCCGGGCATCAGTGTCGGGCAAGTCGCAGAAATGACGGTGGCGCGCCGCCTGAGTATCCCCATTATCTTCGCCGAGCGGGCAGATGGTGCCGGCGACAGCTACTTGCCGCGGCTGGCGCAAGAAGTATTCGCGTGGTCGGACCAGGACGATTTGCTTGCCAAAATCCGGCAGCTGGTGTGAGATAATCGTGGTATGATAGCGACGCTTTCGGGAGTAGTGACAGAAAAAATCGGTAACCTGGCGGTGCTGGAAATCGGCGGCGTAGGCTATGGTGTGTTAGTAACGACGAGCGACCTTGGCCGGCTCGTAACCGGCGAAAAATCCAAGCTTTACATCTACGAAAACATCCGCGAAGACGCGCACGATTTGTTCGGGTTTATCGCACATGAAGACCAGAAACTGTTCGAGCAACTTTTGAGCGTAAAAAACGTGGGGCCGAAGGTCGCCATGAGTGTACTCGACATCGGCATGGCGAACGATGTGCGTGCGGCAATTGCGAGCGGCGACGTAAAGCGCCTCCAAACTGCAAAGGGTGTCGGCAAACGTGCGGCCGAGCAGATAGTCGTAGAACTACGCGATAAAGTCGGCCTTGCGGCTGGTGTCGGCGCGGAAGACATAGTGACTCGTGGTGGCGTGAACGCGAACGACGAAGCCGTCCAGGCACTCCTAGCTCTCGGCTACTCCGAAACCGACGCCGTCCTCGCCCTCAAAAACATCGACCCCTCCCTCCCCACCGAAGCCCGAATTCGCCAAGCACTCCAGGCAAAATAGACCCATGAGTACGCAAAAAGACTTACCGAAGCTGAGCCGGTTTAACGAAAAGATTTTCGGCTCACACAACAAACGAGTTGTGTTTTTCTTTGCCGGAATGGGCACGCGCACCTGGCTATATACCTTCACTATTCGCCGGCTCGTAAGGCACGGTTACAAAGTCGTGGCCTACGATTTTGCTCCAGGTGTGGTTAAAAATGGTGACGCAGATAACTTCTTGGCAGTTGCCGAGCGGGTCAGCCAATCGGTTAGGCGTCACATCCAGACATTTCAGAGCACCGGCAGTACGTCGTTCGCATCGTTCGGAGTGAGCATGGGTACGCTTATGGCCATAAAGGTTGCGGGCGAGAACGAGGCAATTACGAAAGTGGTTATAAACATGACATACGGCAGTGTCGCCGAAAACGTTTGGACGTGGAAATTCGTAAAAAGCACTAAACGTAAGTCGATAGAGCAGGGTTACACTATGGAAACGCTCGACCGAAAACTCGCGCCAGTCTCGCCTATTCCGAATGCCGAAAAGTTGAAGGGCAAAGACGTGCTGCTGTATCTTTCAACCAAAGACAAAATACTGGTGTTCGAACAGTCGCGACAGTTCAAAGACGCGCTCGACCAACATGATGTGAATTACAGATACATTCAGAACGACAAGCGCGGTCACATAGTCGGCGGCTACCAGCACATGCACAATCATGACGTTTGGCTCAATTTTCTGCATGGAGCCGAGGTCTAATGAATTCATTTAACTCTCCACATCAACCGAAGTTGCCACAGCAGTTTGGGGCGTGGGATGGTGAAGTTGAGGCTCAGCTTGAACTCGATGGTGTTGCACTTGCCGGTGTCGATTTGGCGCTTTGCGAAAAAATCTACGTGGATGCGAGCAAGCTCGAAAAGTGCATATTCACTGGCGCAAACCTGAGTGCTTGTGCTGCAACGGACGTGGTGTTTTCTCGCGCCGAAGCAGCTGCCATGCGTGGTTACAAGGCAAACTTGCTGCGTGTGCAGGTGAGCGACAGCCGGTTCAGTGGCGCAGAGTTTGCCGAAGGACAGTTCGAAGATTGCCATTTCAAAAATGTGAAGTTCGATGAAGCCGGATTCCGGTTTGCGTCATTCAAACGGGTCGTGTTCGAAGATTGTGTGCTGCGAAACGCAGATTTTAGTAATGCGAAGTTTTCGCATGTGGTGTTTCGTGGCTGCGAGCTCGAGAGCACAAGTTTTGTTTCGGCAGATTGCTCGCATGTCGACGTATCGACCGAGAATTTGGCAGCATGCAAAGGCATAACCGGCCTCAAAGGCGCCACTATCTCCGAATTGCAACTCATCCAACTCGCACCTCTCTTTGCCGCCGAACTAAGTTTCCATATCAAGACATAACTACCCACTTGCGAAGCACTGAAGAACGGACTACACTGGCTCTCAAGCAAAAGTAACGGGCGGCAGGAGGCAAGAAGCAAAATGCGAAGACGACAACTAGAGGAAGTAAGTGAACACGCGTCAATAGTAACAGCCGAGGGCCGAATCGCTAGGACAGCGGGCAGAGGAGCCGCTGCGGCATTTGTTGTTTCGCAGGCAGTAGAGTTTGGTAACCGGTACAAATATTTACTTGATAGCTTCCAGGCTATTGTGGATACTGCGGGGCGTACGGCTATACCGGGCGCAAGGCTGCTCTCTAACGAGATAGTCATCGATAACAAGTATAAGCATGGGCAGTTTGGTGAGAGACGGCTCTCTGCGCAAGTGGTAATAGACGCAAATAAGCATACGTATGCAGGACTAACTTTTATTTGCATGCGTCTAGTGGGCCGAAGCAAATGGCAAGCGAGCATCTTTGGACTCCAGGCAACTCGCTTAGAGGCGGAACACCATTCTTGGACGACCCCTCAGGTGAATGGGTGAGAGACCCTAGCTACTATGGTGTATACACAGAAACTCCTGCAAAACTCATGCAATCAATATGGCAGGAGATGGGGCCAAGACTTGATACTGCACAAGATACGCAAGCTCTTTTGTGGGAATCAATGCAGAACCCTGGGCTCAACTATGATATGGCGAGCGCTGCCTTGCTCGCTCACTATGATTTACGTGCAAACAGAGAGCTCGCAAGGCGATAATTTGAGCTGCCTGCTATACTAGTAGGTAATGATTGAACGGGTTGTACAGACGACACAAACAGATGCTGTTGCGGATGAGGCGGAGCAGGAGTTTGAGGTTAAACTTCGGCCGCATGACTTTGCGAATTACATTGGCCAGGAGGGTTTGAAGAAGAACCTGCAGCTGGCGATTGCGGCAGCGAAAAAGCGCGGGGAACCGCTCGACCACATATTGCTGTATGGTCCGCCGGGGCTCGGTAAGACTACTATGGCCAGCGTTATCGCCAACGAAATGGGCGCGCAGATTCGCGTTACGAGCGGTCCGGCTATAGAGCGGGCAGGGGATTTGGCAAGCTTGCTTACGAACCTGCAGGACGGCGACATTTTGTTCATAGATGAAATTCATCGCCTGCACCGCAGTGTCGAAGAAGTGCTGTACAGTGCCATGGAAGATTTCAAAATCGACATTATGCTCGGCAAAGGCCCAAGTGCGCGGAGCTTGCGGCTCGATGTACCGAAATTCACACTTATCGGCGCCACTACGCGTACCGGCGCGCTGGCTGCTCCTTTAAGAGACCGTTTCGGCATGGTGCACCGCCTGGAGTTTTATAAACCCGAAGAAATCGCGCTCATCATCACCCGCGCGGCAGAAATCCTGAACAGCAAAATCGACGCCGACTCTGCCACGCTGCTTTCCACTCGTGCCCGCCTGACGCCCCGCATCGCCAACCGCCTGCTCAAGCGTGTGCGCGACTACGCCGATGTAAATGGCGACGGAATCATCGACACGAAAATCACGCACAGTGCGCTCGAACTGCTCGAAATAGACGAACTCGGCCTCGACGCCGCCGACCGCCACCTGTTGAATAAGATGCTCGAGCACTACGGCCAGAACCCAGTAGGTCTAACCACGCTCTCGGCGCTGACCGGAGACGAAACGGCAACCATCGAAGACTTCTATGAACCATACTTGCTACAGGTCGGCTTGCTGGAGCGCACGCCGCGCGGCCGCAAAGTCACGCACAAAACGTACAAGCATCTCGGCAAAGAGTTACCCGCCGAGGGCAAGCAGGGCAGCCTACTGTAGGTTGAATACCCAAGCACCAAATCGCAATGACCAAGTAATTCACAAATGACTAAATGTTTGAATGACTGAACTGCCCGCCGTGTACCTGAATTCGTTTTTGGCATTTGGCAATTGGGTAAATCGGTCATTGCTTGGTAATTGGTGCTTGGGTATTGGTCATTAAGCATGGTCCGGTTTAGCTCTGCCGGTCTAGGGCAGCGATGATGCGTTGGGGTTGACTCCTGGTATAATAGGACTGTATGAACCCCCAGGACCCATCTCAGAATCCAGACCGGCAGTACGACCCGCAACCCCCGGTGCCGCCACACCTGCAACAACCGCAGCAGCCGCAAGCCGTGCGCTACATAGCTGTCGACGAAAACGGTGTGCCGCTGCCGAACCAACCGGCCAACATCGTACCGGTGCAGCAGCAGGCAGGCGGCAATCCGCAGTCGGTCTATATGAGTCGCCCCATCGAGCCGCCGGCACCGCAGCTGACAGACGAAGAGCGGCAGCGCCACGAAGCATCGAGAAAGCAGTACCCTTCGCTGAACCTGAGCGAAGGCGAATACGTCATCAGTGCCATAAGGCGCCACCCTATAGGCTTATTTTCCATCTGGTTTGCCACGGGTGTGGTGCTGGTGGTGCTTATGGCGATTCTCGCCGCCTTCGCCGCCTACCGCAATTCTATTACTGTCGCCGGACTGTCCGAACTGCCGTCTCTGACTGCTATTGCGTTCCTTATCAGCATACTGACCGCGATGACACTGCTTATCGCAGCCATTGCCACCATGGTCTACAACGGCAACAAATTTTTCCTAACGAACGAAAGTGTCATCCAGGAAATCCAGACCGGCCTGTTCGCACGCCGTGAGCAGACCGTCAGCCTTGGTAACATAGAAGATGCCAGCTACCACCAGGACGGTATTATCCAGACTATGTTTGGCTATGGCGCTATACGGCTTTCGACCGAGGGCGACGAAACGACGTACCGTTTCAACTTCGTTTCAAAGCCCAAAGACCAGGTTGCTATTTTGAACAATGCCGTCGAGTCGTTCAAGAATGGGCGGCCTGTCACCGGCGAGCGTTAATCGCCAGCCCCCAGATTCTATTCGTCGAAGGGGTTTTGCCGGGCTTCGTCGAACAGGCTCTTCACGCTCACGCTGTTATCTTGCAGGTCTTGGATTTTTTTCGCGACACCTTCGTCTATGTGCGCCCGGCTGGCCTCGGAGGTCGCTGGTACGGCCGATGTATCGGGAGCGATGCCAGCCAAAGTGTTTATGCGGAAAACGATGAACCCGTAGATGCCGGCAAGAAGCAGGAGAAATATCATAACGCGGTACTTCTTGACCGTTCGTGTCACCGGTGCGATGGATTTGCTAAGGCTGAAAATATCTACAGTGCTGCTCATGGTTTTATGTACTCGTCTAATACTAGCGTAAAGCCCACCTGGTTCGGGTTCTGCGGGTCGGGCTCGACGGTGACGCTGCTTACCTGAGCAGTGCGACGGTTCTGCTCCAGGCCGCTAAGGAAGTTCAAAAATGTCTGGTACGATACCCGGTTGGTGCCATCCACGACGACAGTCAACTGCAAATCGTACACGCCGGAAATGCCCTTGACTGGCGTGACTTGGGTTATATTGCCGGGCGTTTTGGCGGCGCCTTTGGCCGTAACCCCGAGCGTCGAAGCAGGGAAGGTTATAGAAGTTAGCTGACGGATACCGCTCTTGCCGGCGATGTTGACGATTTCCTGCACTGCCTGCGCCTGGTCTTTGTCCTGGGGGACGACGGTGGCGGCAATGGTGCTGAGTTCACTGTATTTCTTTATGTCGCTCTTGTTTTTGGCAAGCTCTACCAGCTGGCCGTTCAGGTCTTCGTTGATGGCTTTGGCAGCGGCGAGCTTTTTCGCTTCGGATTTCAGCAGGCCGTCGGCGGCGTAGGCGACGCCGAACAGACCTAGTGTTGCCAGGGCGACCGCGGCTATCAGGACGTAGTAAAGTCTCTTGCTATTCATGGGGTTACCTTCTTGCCGTCATTTATGAACAGGAAGGGATTGTTGGTGGCAAACAGTGCACGGTATGTTGCTGTGCATGGATAGGCCGGGTTCCCCGTGTTGCCCGAGCAGACTATGGAAACGATATCGGCCTTGCTGAATATCTGGTTCGCCGGGTCGGCTAAGTTGACTTGCAGCTGTGTTGCAGCCTGATAACTCGCAGTCTGAGCGGTGATGTCGATAGCCCCCTGCGTCTGCGAAATGGCCAGGTTGGTTAGGATAACATTCGACGGTGTCGCGCTGCCCAGGCGTTTCAACAGCTCTGAAAAAAGTATCTCCTTCGAAAGCACCTGCACGGTCAGCTTCAGATTGTTCGAAATGGTAGTGACCTGTTTTTGCACGGTATCGATTTTCTGTTCGTCTAGTCTGGCCTGTATGGCGGCGCTCTGTTTCGCATAGTTGTTCGTCGAAATCCGCAGGAAAATCGCGCCGCCGACTGTCAGCAGCAACGCCCCAAGCAACCCCAGGCTGACTGCGAACACCCAGCGTCGCAATATACGGTTGCGGCGGCCGTAGTGATAGCCTTCTTTTATGTCTGGCGGCAGGAGGTTTATCATGCGAAAATCTCCACGGGAGTCGTCAGCGCCAGCCCGGCAGCAGTGACGTACGACATGCGCTCGCTGTCACTTATCGGCTGCAGGCGTCCGAAGTCTATGTAGGAGCCCGGGTCGAACGACCGGACGGCTATGCGCAGGTCGTCGGTCAGGTACTCGGCCAGACCTGGCATGTTGGCGCCGCCACCCATCAGGAGAATCTGCGCTATGGAGTCTTTGCTGCTGGAGCGTTCCTCGAAGTAGCGTATGGTGCGCTTGATTTCTTTTGTCAGCATAGTTAGGACGGGCTTGAGACCGGTTATAATCTGGGCCTGCTTTTTGCTATGGCCGATGCCGTATTTGGATTTTATGATAACGGCTTCTTTTTCGCTGACACCCAGCGTCTGCATAATAAGCTTCGTAATCTTTTCGCCGCCGCTGGCGACGGTGCCGCTGACCGCCAGTCCGCCACGGTATACGGTTATGTCGGCGCTTTCGGACCCGCAGTCGACCAGCACTGTCGGCAGGCTTTCGTTCGGGTCGCGGGCGAACAACTGCGCGCCGGCACCGATGGTCGTTTCGAAGAGCACTGCTTCCAGACCGAGCATGCGGGTAAGGATAAGGTACGAATCAACGATTTTTTTAGGAATCGCGACCAGGAAGACCTCGTCGGCGGTACCGACCCGGCTATAGTCCAGGTACAGGTCGTCGATGGCGGCGGGGATATACTGCTCGGCTTCGGTGTGTACCGCTTCGGCGATTTCTTTGGCGGAAAGGTCAGGGGTCTCGACCGTGCGGGTAAAGGCCCGGGCTATCGGCAGCGAAACGGCCACGCGGCTGGTGGTAATGTCTCCGACGAGATTGTGGCGGAACAGGTCTTGCACTGCTTTGGCGATGATTTCGGGTTTTTGTATGACGCCGTCAACCACGGCAGCGGGGTCGAACGTGGTCGAGCCGTATCCTACCATCTTCGGCTTGCCGTCGAGGTGGTCGAGCTGCATGACGCGCAGACTGCTGCGGCCGATATCCAGGCCGAACAGTGGCTTATCTTCGAAATACAGCTGTTTTTTGGGCTGCCTTTGCGCAGCGCCGGTAGCTTTCGTAACGTTCGTGTTTTTCATGCTGCCCATCTAAGCATAGGTACTTTCCCTGACATAATAGCATGGAATACACACAAAAATATAGAGCACTAGAAACGCGGTTCACTAAACTAAAACGGAACATCCCGTAAACTTGTAAGTGCAAACCTAACAAGTACAGAGGAGATGTTCCAATGTCAAAACTACCAGATATTCCTGGGAATAAAAAGTGCTGGCTG
>JBDHUJ010000004.1:0-56437 GCA_039809105.1 Saccharimonadales bacterium (SeqCode) | reverse complement strand
CCAGCCAGCACTTTTTATTCCCAGGAATATCTGGTAGTTTTGACATTGGAACATCTCCTCTGTACTTGTTAGGTTTGCACTTACAAGTTTACGGGATGTTCCGTTTTAGTTTAGTGAACCGTATTGTCATCTGGCTTGCTCATGCATTGTATTTATGCTAAGATGTGTTTACAAATCCTTCGGGAAGCCCCCACTGTTTCGGCAGTGGGGAAATTTTTATTCTAGAATCAGCTCAGATACACCCATTTTTATCGTATCCATTTCCTTTTGGGTAATCATGCCTACTTTTGTACCTACGCGCCTCGTGTCAAATGCCCGCAATTGACTGATATTCGCTGCCCGTTCTTTGCCGTCCACCACTACAGGCACGACGAACCGGCTGCGGTTCTTGGTATTAGAAAGCGGAATACCCCAAAACAACGTCTTACTAAAACCTTTCACAATTACGACCGGCCTGCTGAATGTATCGTGGCTACCATTTTGTTCCGCACCCACATTCAGGCCGATACGAAGCCACCAAACCTCACGCTCTTTGTATAACAGCTCTGGTTCTGCTGACGTGTCTATTTTAGCCTTTTCTTTGTGCCAAGCGCTGAAGTCTTTTGCCATGCCGAAACCTTAGTCTTGTTTTAAGATTGCGAGGATTTCGGGGCCGTATTTGTCGGCTTTGGCTTTACCCATGCCCTTAGTGCCCAGGAGGGCTTGTTCGGTCTGGGGTTTGCGGCGGGCGAGCTCTTCGAGCAGTTTGTTGGTAGCGATGATGAAGGCGGATACCTGCTGTTTGCGAGCTTCTTGTAGCCGCCATGCGCGCAGGCGTTCGAAAAGTGCCTCGTCGTACGGTGCGGGTATGTCCAGCTCGTCTTCTTTTTTCGCAGTCACCTTTTCAGGCTCCACGTCTTCGGTTATGTTGGCCAGTGCTTCGGAGGCTTCGCGCAAGTCGGCATCGAATTCGAAGATGAGTGGATGCATGGTAAGCGCCATTTGGTTTATGCCGGTCAGGTAGACACCATCCATACTTCTGACACGCGAAAGAGCCACATAGCCCATACCCGGCGTAAAGCTGCGGGAGAGGTCTATTTCTGCGCCGTCCAGGCTCATACCCTGACTTTTGTGGATGGTTATGGCCCAGGCCAGGCGCAGCGGCAGCTGAGCGACTTCGGCACGGGCCTTGCCGTCTTCTTCCAGCTTCCAGCTAAAGGGCTCAACGCGCACTTCCCTACCGTTCGAAAGTTCCACCACTGGTACATTGTCATTAAAGCCAACGACTTGCCCGCGCGTACCGTTGACATAGCCCTGCGGAAAGTTGTTTGCCACAAACATCACCTCGGCGCCGACTTTCAGTTCCAGTTCTTCGGGGGCAAGCACGCTTTTTATCAGCTGTTCTATTTTGGCCTGCTGGCCTTTGGTCTGCATGCGATACTGTTTTGCTTCTGGTTCCAGCTCGCGCAGGTGCCGCTGGTTTATGCTGTCGACATCCATGTTGTGACTATACAGGCGCGTCACCACCAGGTCACCCGGGCGCTCTTCCTTGAGCCGCTCCTGCAAGGCCGATTCGTGCAGCTCGTTCACCTCGCCGCGGCGCATGGCTTCGAGCAAGTCGAGCAGTTCGTCACCGACTTGGCGGTGCTGTTCAGTCAGGTAGCAGATTTTCGGGTTCAGTTCTTCCCAAGCCTCGCTGAGGTGTACGAAATCTACCTTGTCCGAACCACGTGTGATGGGCGGTAGCTGGAATAAATCTCCGACCAAAATTACTTGCAGACCGCCGAATGGCTTGTCGCTTTTGCGCAGCAGCTTGGCGACTTGGTTGACCATATTCAGTCGCTGGCCGTGCAGCATGGAGACCTCATCTATCACCAGCACATCAGCCCCGTTGTAGCGCTTTATAAGTTTGTCGGTTTTGCTGATTCGTTCCAGGTCGTATTCGGTCAGGAAATCTTTGATGCCCAGGCCAGACCACGAGTGTATGGTCGTGCCGCCGATGTGCGTCGCGGCGATGCCGGTGCTGGCCGTAACAGCCACATTCTTCCCCGCCCGCTTGGCGCGCCGGCAGAATTCATTCAATACATACGTCTTACCCGCTCCCGGTGCACCGGTTAGAAATACCGAATGCCCTCCGAGCATGATGTTAAGAGCTTGTGCCTGTCTCATATCTTCCCTCCTTCGTCTTCCGTACGACTATGCGTTTACTTGCGTTTTACCAGGCTTTGGTACACACATACTACACCCACCATTTAAAATTTGTCTGTTGTGATTTATGCCGCAATGGATGCGATGTACTTTCTCCAGAACGCACCGTAATACCCACTAACCCGCTGAACGACTTCGCCCGGGGGAACATATGCATACCCCTTCAACTCCGATGCTTGGAGCCGCAGCGCCGCTGACTCGTCGAAGCGTACTGTTGCCTCAAACATCGGGAATAGAGTGTCTAAATCTTTTCTGTATACCAGGCCGACGAGCGTTAAATCCTGCCCTGAAAGCTCAACCCCCAACTCTTCTCGAAGCTCACGTACCGCTGCCTCTTCCGGAGATTCACCAGCATCGACGCCACCGCCCGGAAATTGCCAACCGGGCTTATACGTCGGCTGCACTAGCAAAATGTTGCCCTTGTCGGACTTTACGATAACTTTCGAAGCCACAAGCTTCTTCGGTTGCTGCGCTGCCCAAGCGGCCGTCTTTGCATCTACACTCATACCCCCATAATACACCACTCAAAATTTCAGTTTTGGTCCGGTCGGACGTTTTCCGTACACTTCTACCTTGCCCGCAGCAACCACGACACTTTACGCTCGGTCGGACGTAAAGTGTCGTCATTTTTGTTTTTTGAGGCGGCGTTTGCGAGCGTGGCGACGGAACCACTCGCCTGCTCCGGCTTGCAGCGCATTGATGCCCGCCAGCACGTTCATGACTGGCGCAACAGGTGGGACGACCACGCCAACACCAAATAAGGCTACCGCACCGACTGCATTGAAATTGCGGTAAAACAGTCCTACCTTTTCGGCTCCGCCGATTTTCTCTCCACTTGCCATACATGCTTATTATAAGCGCTTTATCCCTCACACCGAAGCGCAGCAAGCAGAAATACCGCTAGGAGATATCAAATTGGATGATTTCAGCAAAGCCAGGCTCAAGATTCTGCGACGTATTTTGCCCCGTTTCGAGAAGTAATGCAGCGATTACCAGACCGTGAGTAAACCAGACCTTCTCGGCCGGGGGGTTTGCCAGTAGTTGCTGAGCCGCCGCTTTTGCCTCTGGGGGTACCTGTCCTATTTTTACCAACTGCCTTGAGAGCATAGGGTTGTTGGTATTGATTTCGTTTAACAGCCTGTCTGTGCGCAGTATTTTAAAGCCAGCGCACTCGGCAGTTTGTCGCACACGTAGATATTCCGATACGGCAGCCGGTTCACGAGCCCCGTCAATCCCGAGCGAGGCGAACTGATTATGTAGCTCACGTGCCTTTGCTTCGGCCTCCTTGTTTATCGGAGGGCCCTGCGGTCCATATGAATCCCAAATGTCCTTGGGTTCTCTTTTGACTACTGTCTGTCCATGACGTACGAGGTAGATTTTCATATACTAAGCGCTAGGCGGAAGCTGGGCAAGCGGGTTGTCTTCGTCGGTATCGGGTTTGAGCGGGCGCTTTTTGATGATTTCGAAGCGTTCGCCGGTGGTTGGGGATTCGTAGTAGTCGTCGGCCATGAGGTTTATGAACTTGGCGATGTCTTTGTCGTCCATGATGATTATGGCGCCGCTATCATCCGGCATCACACCTAAATCTAAGTCCTCTGATTGCTGCAGAATCTGCTCTTGTGTCACCTTCCCCACTTCTAACTTCTGCAGCTTCTTTACGAGTGCTTTCTTGTCTTTCACGAGATTTTGAATACCTAAACCTTCGCCGAAGCTTAGCCGATACGTTTCCTCGATTTCGCGGATTTTGCTCTCAGCTATTGCCTGTTCTTTCGCGTCGTAGCCGAAGAGTGTCTTTAGCTTTGGTTGCGAGAATACATACAGGTCTTCTTCGAGCACCAGCAACTGCGAATCGGTCGGCAGGCGCAGTGCGGCGTCGGCGTCGAACGGTACGAATTTGTTATCGCGCAGCATCCAGCCGACTTTGCCCTTCATGACCTGGCTCTTTGGTAAAACCTTAATGACGTAAAATGGCTGCTTGGCGCCTTCGTATGTAACGCGCGCCAAGACACCCTTCATGTGGTTTATATCGTGTTCGTCTTCTTTGAATAGCACGATTTCGTGCTCCTGGGTCTTGAGCCAACCGAGTGTTTCACGCAGCTTTTCGACTTTGTTCACACGTGTGCGTTGCAGCACCAGCTCTTCGGCTTCGGCCTGTTCGAACCCACGGACTATCAGGCCCTTTTCGGCACCGTCCAAAATGTATTCCAACATTTCGTCTATAAAGATTGGCTCGAGCTGTTTTTTGAGCTGCTCTGCCAAATTCGTCTTATACAACACATAGTTTTTGCTTATAAAAAACAGTTCGACTTTGAGTTCGTCTTTGTACTGCACGAGGTTGTTCGCCCACGCAAACACATCCGTTTCCACATAGCCATCGTCCGCGACAGCTGCTGCTGGCGGCGTTAATTCTTCTGCTGGCGTTGTATCTTCTTCGGCCATCTAGTTGTTACCCTTTGTTTAGATTCTTCCGCCCTATTCTACCGCAAAACCACGTTCCGTGCTTGGTGTAAAATTTTCTGCTACGCAACAGGACGAGAAAGATCACCTATCGATGCATAGACACCAGGTTGATTCGTCTCTATGTCGTGCGTGAGAAGTACGATATCGGACGCGGTAACATTTTCTAGGTCAGTTTCCCAAGCCCAGCTCTCACCTATATGGTCACTGACATGGAACCTTTCGACATAGTCGTCAATCCCATACGGCGGAGCCTCGGCAACAGTAATACGTCGACGTGCGAGCGTAGTCCTCTCTTGGTCCCAGTCAAATCTGTAGGTAACAAGTTCTGTACCCTGCGAAACATTTACTTTTATCACCTGGTAGCGAGAAATGACCGACAACGCCCAGTCACGCTTATGGGTCCTTCTGTTCACCCTTATCGCATATGAATGTTCGTAACGATAATCTCGTAGCTCCTCTCTGTCTTCGGGGATGACGATAGTCGGGGGCAGTAATGCACCGCTACTTCGTCCGGTATCCTGTCGTTTCAGTTGGCGAAGCCGGTTCAGTCTTTTGGCGCTCTTGATTCCGATTGCAGCCAAAGCAAATAGCTGCTCCGGTGTTGGCGCGGCTTCTCCTGGGTCAATTTGCTCTGTAGTTGGCCTCAAGAAATTCACGATAGCTAAAGTGTACGGAACGAACCTAAAAGTTACAAGTATAGGTGAACCAGGCCGACCTGGTTCTCCAGTAGTCGGTAGCCCATAACAAAGGCTGAGAAGATTTGCTTTTCCTGAACTGATTGCGCAAAATGAGAGACATTATGGACTCCGTACCCTGTACCTACCGCATATCGGTTAAGGCCGTTATAAAAAATGACGAAGGTCGGATTTTGCTCATCAAGGAATCGGGTTACAGCTGGGAGCTGCCTGGCGGCGGCCTGGAGCATGGCGAGGACCCGCGCCAAGGACTAACCCGCGAAATCGCCGAAGAAACTGGCTTTAATGTGGACTGGATGAGCGAAAAGCCAGTCGGTTTCTGGAGTATATACAAAGAAGTCGGCTCGCCAACCCTGAAATGGTTCGCGGTCATAGCCTACGAAGCCAAGGTCTCGGGCGAATTCAAGTCCGACAGCGTCGAAGCCGAAGAATCCGGCTATTTCAGCGTGGCCGAAATCAAAACGCTCAAGCTCCACGATAATACCGCCCCATATTTCTCGATTCAAGATAGCAAAGTATACTAGCCGCCGTGAAGCGAATAGTACTGATACACGGCAATGGCGGCGAGAGCGGGAATGATAATTGGTTTCCGTGGCTGAAGGCTGAGCTGGAAAAGCTCGGCGTTGCCTGCAAAGCGCCTGACATGCCCGACCCGGTCGAGGCGAAAGCCAGTGTCTGGCTGCCGTACATAGAAAACGAACTGCATGCCGACGAACATACGATTTTAGTCGGTCATTCATCAGGGGCGATTGCGGCGATGCGCTACGCCGAAGCACACAAAATCGGCGGTTCAGTGCTTGTCGGGACATACTACACCGACTTGGGCTACGAAGACGAAAAAGCCGCCGGATACTTTGATGAGCCGTGGCAGTGGGAGGCCATAAAAGCCAACCAACCGTGGGTTATCATCTTCGCCTCGCCCAACGACCCGTACATCGACATTTCCGAACCGCAGTTGATTCGGGACAAATTAGGCGCAGAGTACTACGAACTCCCGGGTCAACGGCATTTCAGTGGGACTCTGCTGCGCCGAAAACGCGAGTTTCCCGAACTACTTGAAGCTCTCGAAGAAAAACTCGGGCTCTCATAATTCATCATTCCGCCTTCACAGGAATGACGCAAGGACTAGAGGCGCTTGCCAAGGCGGGCTTTGTTGGCCCATTCGTCGGCAGCTTCGTTACCCGGGTCGCCTTCGTGGCCACGCACCCACGTAAGTGTCGCGTTGGATTTCTGGTACAGCGGGTAGACCGACTGCACAATGTCAAGGTTTTTTATAGGTCCGCCAGATTTCTTCCAGCCTTTTGCTTCCCAGCCTGGCGCCCACTTGGTAATAACATTTATCCAGAATTCACTGTCGGTAAAAATCTGGCATTCCTCCCCGTTCGCGTGTTCCATGGCCGCTTTTATAGCCAGCCCTTCCATGCGTATATTCGTCGTGTCACCTGGAATTGTATCGCCGCCCAGCACCACCGGCTTCAAATCTTGTATAACCGCAAATCCGCCCGGCCCCGGATTCGGACTTGCACTGCCATCGGTATAGTATGTAATCATCCTTTATCTCGATTCAAAAGCACCCACTCACCTTCTGTAACTACTTCGACTGTGCCGTCGACGACTTTCAGCGCGGAATCATCATCGAATGCATATACTGGAAACGGCACATCTTTGGCTCTCGCTTCCAAGAAGTCTTTTTTAACAAGCGGAAAATCAGAGTTATTAAAATGTGGCCGAACCACAAAATCTACTAGGCATAGAGCCTCACCGGCCGACTGGCCCTTCGGACCGAGCTCGTCATAATCTTTATCTCGGAAAGCCTGCGGATTCTCAAGCGGCCGCGACGCCAGACCTAAACTGGCGCCCGCAATGATACTCCCGGCGCTGACTCCAGCATATGCCTTTGTTTCCAAGAGCTCGGGGAGTAGTTTAGACAGACCGCTTTTCTGCATCCAGTAACTCAAGTAGAATGTGTCACCTCCGCCCACGAAAATCACATCCATACCTTTTAGTATTTCGCGTAACTGGTCCTCGGCAAAAGCTGGCAAGTCTACAATATCGACATAATAACCTCTGGTTTTTAATTGATAGAGGTCGTTGATGAGCCAGCTTTTATCTTCACGTTCAGGGTTTGCCGCAGTGGGGATAAATGCCACTTTGGTTTCGCGCGGGTCCTTCCCTACCAGCTCTGCGAACGCAGTAGCGATAGAATCATTCGATAGCCCGTTGGAGGTCAGTAGAAGTTTCACTACCCTAGTCTACCATTTCTGCCAGGTAATCGCGGAGGATGACGGCGTGGTTTATGGCTGGGTCGTGGGCAGCGTAGATGAGCGTGAGGCGAGCACTTCCCTGCGCATGGACGAGCAGCTGCCGCGGCGCATCGGAATGCGAGAGTTCTTCCCGGTAGCGGGCGGCGAATTCGTCGAAGCGGGCCGGGTCGTGACCGAACCATTTGCGCAATTCGGTGCTTGGCGCGGCATCTTTGCACCATTCGTCCAAGGCCAGTACTTCCTTACGGACACCGCGCGGCCATAGCCGGTCCACCAGTACCCGATAACCGTCGTCAGCGACTGGTACTTCGTAGGCGCGCTTTATGATGATTCTCATGAGAACGTCCTCTTTATCATTCAATGATAGCATGGCAAATTAGTACAGTGTTGTTAATATTACATGTTCTGGATTTAGCAGATTTGGAAATATTGTATGGTTATGTTTTTCGTCGCAAAATATATTCGGTAAATGACACAACGTGTGTGGGGATAAATTTGTAGTCATTTTGATGTACGCTACATGTAGCGGCAAGACAGATTCTTGACTCACTACGACATATCGCTTAAGCTAGAATTTGTGTGTTTTTTCGGGGACAAAACATAGCCCAAAGAGACACACATATTGCTCTACCCCTGTTTCTCAAGCAATAAATCGAATACGATTACGAAGAATATCATTTAAGTAACCGCTACGACAAGTAGTGTGAGTAACAGTATGGGGTGAGTGAGGGAGGATATACAATCTATGCGCAAACCCGCGCTTTCGGCGGCCTTGAGTCTAGGCGGCCTCATGTTTGCTGCAGCTGGCACAACTGCCTATGCAGCCGTTATACAAACTAACGCAAGTGCGACGCCCCACCAGGCAACCGCAGCTACCACGCACGTTTCGGCACCAGCCAAAACTGTCAGCACGGTAGCGCCAGCACCCGCACAACCCGCTGCACCGGCACCGGTTATCGTAACCGTACAGTCCGGCGACACACTGACCAAAATCGCCCAGGATAACGGCAGTGACGTCAAGCGAGTCTTTAACGCCAATACCGACCTTGCCGACCCGGATGTCATAACCCCCGGCCAGCAATTGCGTATACCGACCGCAGACGAACAGCTGACGCCGCGTGACATACCGGCAAATACGCCAGTTGCTGCTCCGCAGCCAGTAGCCAGCACGCCAGCACGCACCGTTTCTGCACCAACGACGGTCAACTATGTTCCTTCTGATGGTAGCGTCTGGGACCAGATTGCAGCTTGCGAAAGTGGCAATAACTGGGCTATAAACACCGGCAACGGCTTTTACGGCGGCCTGCAGTTTACGCTGGGTAGCTGGCAAGCCGTAGGCGGCACTGGCATGCCGAACGAAGCCAGCCGCGAAGAGCAGATTGCCCGCGCACAGATTCTCCAGTCACGTCAGGGCTGGGGCGCTTGGCCGGCCTGTACCGCCAAGCTTGGCCTTCGGTAGAGTAATGAGAGAACCGAGATAGGTTCTCTCATCGCGCCAGGGTCACCGCGGCGGACTCGGGCTGCTCTTTCCTGACAACTATAAAAATATCCTCGGAATGAATCCGAGGATATTCTTTCATTTCCTATTCCCGCTTCGCGGGAATGTCGTCAAATAGTGGTCCGTGAGGACCATACCACTATTGCCGGCTATTCGGAAGGTGCCCGGCTCAGTGTTGGTCGAAACGACAACTCTTCCGAGGCTTTAGCCGTAGGAACGTTTTGACTGTCCGACGCGACTCCCCGTCGCTAGTTGTCAAAACGGTTGTCGGCTTCGACAACACTGACCGAGTGCCTGGAGCCTAGCCGGGGAGTTTTGGTTACTTTTGCGATTCAAAAGTAACGAGATATTTTAGGAAAGGCATTGGATTCCGGGTCAAGCCCGGAATGACGGGAGCATTTACGCGCGGGAGAACTTGCGCTTTATGGGGCTGGAAATCCGGCGGCGGAAGACGCCACGCAGGAATTCACCGCCCAGGTAGTAGTATGGGAAGACTGTTATGACCAGGAATGTGCTGGAAAGCAGACCGAAGATGAGTACTACGCAGAGCCCTTGCCAGAATGGGCTCGAGATTGCGAGCGGTATCAGCGAGAATATGGCCGTCAGGCTGGTAGCGATAAGCGGGCGGAACCGCTGTGCCAACGCTTCGTGCGCCGCATCCACCGGGTTCATCCCTGCCCTGCGCGATTGGTTCGCATAGTCGACGAGCAGGATGGTATTTTTTATACTCAGGCCGATGAGCGCGAAGAAGCCAAGCATAGCGAAGAAGCTGAACGCATTGTGCGTCAGGTACAGCCCAAGCGTGATTCCGAACAAGCTGAATGGAATCGCCATGAAAATGAGCAATGGCTGAAGCAAACTGCGGAACTGCACGGCCAGCAATATGTAAATGACAAGCAGCAGAATCGGGAACGCATAGGCCATGGTTTTGAAACTGTCTTGGTTTTCGTCTTCTTGGCCTGCATTGTAGCTGAGCGTGTCGGCCGGCAAGCCGTAGGACTTCACCTTTTCGGCCGTAAACTCTTTGCTGACCGCGTCTTTGGCAAGTGTCACGATGGTAGTCGTGTCGCTATCGGCAAACTTTACGGTGACGGCGATGAACGCCTTACCATCGTCCCGCGTGTACACGTCGCTGTTGGCGACCTCGACCGATTCGACCTTTACGACCGAACCGTCGATGCGCTTCAGTTGCGTGGTCTTCAGGTATGCGGCTACGTCATTGGCCAGCTTTTCGGCAGCCTGCCGGTCGGCGTCGGTGGCAACCTGGACGGTGAAGTCCGCTCCGGGCGGCCCGACATCCAGGCTGCTGGCGGTAAACTTGGCGCCTTCGAAGTCTTTGAAGGCATCTTTCAGCTGGGCGATGATGTCCGGCGCCGTCAGGCTGCGCGAGTTGTAGTCGGTCAGGTCGATAGTAGTCGAAGCACTCTGTGCGTTCGCCTCGCCCTGGTTGGTCGACATGGTGGATTGTACGAAATTATCGCCGATAGTTTTCGCAATAATCTGGTTCGCACGGTCGGTCGTCGCTTCGGCCTGCTGCAAGGTGGTGCCCGCCGGGAACTGCAGCGTCGTTAACAACTGGTTGCTGTCTTTGCTAGGCGGGAATATGTTGAACGTAACTTTACTGAACAAGTAGCCACCACCGCCTATGAACAATAGGCTGATAAGTATGGCCACGAATCCGACGCCAGCCAGTTTAAGTTTGCTATGCTGCGCCCACAACATCGGCGCCGATATACCGCGAGCGACTTTGGCTTCGAAGTTAGAAGCGACTTCGCGCTCGGCGTGCGTACCCAGTTGCTTCTTGCCGAGCAGCAGGAACCGCGCGTACAGCGGGATGATAACCAGCGCTACCATCAGGCTGGTGACGAGCGCAATGATGATGGTAATAGGCAGCTGACGGATGAAGCTTCCGATGATACCGCCGACGAAAATAAGCGGTGCAAAGCTGAGCGCAGCCGTACTGGTAGCGGCAATCATCGCCCGGCCGACTTTACCGACCGACGTCTGGACGATTTCGTTGCGGTCGGTACTCCGCCGCCTACGCGCGTCCAGCGCTTCGACCATAATGATGGTATCGTCGACGATGAGGCTCAGGCCCAAAATGAGCGAAAACAGCGTAATGGTGTTCAGCGTATAGCCGATGAGGTATAAAATGCCGATGGTCGTCGCCAGCACCGTAAGCATAGACAACACCGTGATGATGGACGCGCGGAACGCGATGATAATAGAACCGACGATAAGCACCGCCAGCAAACCCTCTAGCAACGTCTTTTGTAGTTCCCCGACCTGCTGCCGGATGCTCGGCGCGTAGCTTTCGCTTATGAACGCTTTGGTGCCGTCGCCCGCCTGTTGGTTGTAGGCCGAAACGGCGCTGCTGAGTTGTTTGTCGAGCTTTATATAGTCGGCGCCTTTGTTGACCTTTACACCGATAAGCACGGCGTTGAAGAACTGTGTTTCGCCGCTTTCACGGGTACCGAACCGCTCGAAACTCTTTTGTTCGACCTGTCCGGCAGAACCGGTTTCGAACTGGCTTATAGTGTGAAATTTGTCGACTAGACTCAGGTGCTGGTTGGTTAGGAACTGGGTCGCCTCGGTGGCTTCGGCCGTCAACTGTTTGGTAGTGAGTTTGCCAGACTTGTCGGCCAGCGAAATCACCGCGTCGTCACCATCCTGCGTAAAGCCAAACTGGAACGGCTGGAAGTTGAGCGTTGCCGCTTCGGGTAGAATATTCTGAGATTTTATCTCATCTTGCAGTTTGGTGGTTTCGGTTGCGGAATCGACGTTTTCTTTATACGCCACGACCACTGTGTAGAAATTGGCGAAGCTCTGCGCTTGGACCGTCTTGACTTCGGGCTGTTTGAGCAGGAAGTCGCTGAGCGGCTTGGCGACCTCGCGGTCGACCGTAGCCGGGCTGTTTACGAAGTATGTGCCCTGCCCCATAGCGTATGGCGTATTGATACTCGGGAAACCTTCGCGGCGAAGGAGCGTGGTGTAGCTGAGGATGCCGAAACAGACGACCAGCAGCGCCAAAATGGCCGTTAGCCGCGGACGCGTAAAAAAGAACAGGCTGAATTTCTGCAGGTTATGCGGTGTCGCACTGGGGTTTGCCGGTTCGGCCGGTTTGTTCGTCTTCTTTGCCACGCGCCGCACTGCCTCCTAAAGTTATTCTCTTCATTGTAGCAAATAACAATAGTACTGGTAGCCATTTTGCAAAACTGAAAGCAACGCTATGGAATGACCAAGCCGCAAGTACCAATGACCAATCAATGACCAAAGTACTTAATGGCCGAATAACCCGTGAAGTTGGCCTATCCTTTGAATAATTTGGTAATTCAAGACATTTGTGACTTACTTGGTCATTGGTACTTGCGGCTTGGTCATTATAACTTGCGGGAGTCGTACGCCCAGTGCAAGAGCGCCTGCCGTTGCCGGGGGCGGCATGTTTCGTCGCCCGGCTGGCAAGCGGCACGGATTTGGCCGATGTGACGGGTCATGTTTTTCCAGCGCCGTATTTGCCGCGCGTCTTCTTCCGGAATCCGCCGGCCGTAATAGTACCGGCAATACCACTGGAACCAACCGCGCGGGTCTTCCTCGTATATCCAACCCTTGCGCTGCCACTCTTCCCGGCTCTGGCTGGCATCGACACCGAAATAATTCAATGCCGGGTCGTGCGTATCACCCAGTTTTGCCTTCGCGAACCAAGCCTCCGGAAACTCGTCGTACTCACCTTCAAAATAATGCGCCCCAAATACACCCAGTTCCAACATTCCCCTGGGCGTCAGCTCCGGTTTGAAATCGGCCGCAAACTGCTCACCTTCGGGCTTGCTTAACACATAGGTATAGTCTTGCAGCGAGTCATGAACATGGATAGTCTTCATACTCCTCTATAGTACGCTCCCCGAGCGGTAGCACACCTACTGGTGCAAGCATAAGATATTGCCGTCGGGGTCTTTAAACCACGCAGCCTTCTCTCCGCTTTCGCCCAGCAGATGCACCTCACCTTTGAGTGTCACACCAGGCATCTCATAGTGCTCGAAACTGACACTTTCTGCTTTCAATGCCTCGACTTCGGCATCGATATCGCTGACCTCCCACGTCGCATACGTGGCCTGGTTGGTCCCCGCAAACTCAGTCACGTAAATTGCCAAGTTGCTAGTACCGCTTTCGTACACCACTTCATATTCGTTTTCCCGTACTACCTTAAGACCGAGTACGCCCCCGTAAAATTCGGTCGCTTTCACCAAATCGCTCACTCCTATCGTCGGCGAAACCTTTGCTGCCCCTACCATAATTTTTCCTCCCGCTTTACTGTACCTACGGCATACCACTACCTATGGAGAGGCGCTATATGATTGCGTACATTTTTACCAGAAAGTTACCGATATTCCGGGTTTTCGAAACCAAAGTGGGTACCGGCCTTCCATTCTTCGGGCAAGTTGCCGTACGCCGGATAGCCGCCGTTGTCTTTGAGCATACGCGCGAGATGGAGAAGGTTCCACGTCATGAATGTGGTATTGCGGTTCGTGAAGTCGTTTTCCGGACCACCGGAGCCCGGGTCGAGGTAGCTCGGGCCGGGGCCGATGTCGCCCAGCCACCCCGCATCGGCCTGCGGCGGAATGGTGTAACCGATGTGTTGCAAGCTGTAGAGAATATTCATCGCACAATGTTTCACGCCATCTTCGTTGCCGGTGATTAAACACCCCCCTGCCTTGCCGTAATACGTCCACTGCCCCGCCGCGTTCAGTTCCCCGCTGTGCGCATACAAGCGTTCTATAACCTGTTTCGTGACCGAACTGTTATCGCCCAGCCAGATTGGCCCGGCGATGATAAGGATGTCTGCAGCCGCCACATCTTTCCATATTTCCGGCCAATCATCGTAATCCCAGCCTTGTTCACGCATATCTGGGTACACTCCAGTGGCCACATTATGGTCGATTACGCGAATAACTTTTGTACTCACTTTTTGGGCACGCAAAATCTTTTCTGAGATGTCTATAAGGCCCTGCGTATTGCTCACACTCGGTGATTTTTTGAGCGTACAGTTCAAATACACTGCCTTCAGGTCACTATAATCCGTCGCTGGTTTGTCCGCCATCACACCCTCCTCGCTTTATGTACGTAGTATACCCGCCCAGGCTCCCGAAACTGTAACCCGCATTACTTTCTTTCTGCGCCCCGATGCCGTAGTACCTCCAGCAAGTATTCAGCAAGCACTTGCTATATTTTATATAGCGTATAATTAAGCGTAATCACTCACGGAGGCATGCATGGCACAGAACAAATCAGCACTCATCGGTATCATCGTCATCGCCCTGCTGGCCACCGGCGGCACGGCGGCGGTCATCGCACTCAGCAAAAAGTCGGACAGCAATGCTGCGACAAGCACGAGCTCTCAAACCGCCACCAGCACTACGGGAACAAGCGACACGACTAGTTCCAGCAGTACCTCCTCAACATACAAAGACGGCACCTACACTGCGACCGGCAGCTACAGCAGCCCTGGCGGCACTGAAAAAATCGGCGTGACCGTTACCCTGAAAGACGGCGTCATCACCGCCAGCTCGGTCGATACCAGCAGTGCTACCGGCGACGCCGCCGAGTACCAAGAGCAGTTCGCGAACGGGTACAAGAGCCTGGTCGTCGGCAAAAATATCGACAGCGTTTCGCTTTCCCGCGTTTCGGGTTCATCACTGACCTCCAACGGATTCAACAATGCCCTCGAAACCATCAAGAACCAGGCAAAAGCTTGAGTTTGAAGCCCTCGGAACCCGCTGGGTCGTCGAACGACCGGCAGGAATTCCGCCGCACCTCGAACATACTATCCACGCCACACTCGAACGGATAGACGAGACCTGGTCACGCTTCCGGGATGATTCGCTGGTCGCCGAGATGGCACGGAAAGCCGGCGCATACGAAGTGCCTTCTGCCGACGGTGCGCTGCTGCAATGGTATCACCGGCTGTATGAAGCGACCGACGGCGCCGTAACGCCGCTCATCGGTCAAACACTCGCCGATGCAGGTTACGACAGCCAGTATTCACTTCGACAGAAAAAGACAATCCACACCACGCCCGCCTGGGACGACCGGCTCAGCCTCCACAGCAACACGCTCGAGGTAAAAAAACCGACGCTCATCGATGTGGGCGCCGCCGGCAAAGGGTTCGCCATCGACGCAGTCGCAGCACTGCTTGCTGATGACTACACCGTCGATGCCGGCGGTGACATACGCCTTGCCGGCCACACCGAAACCATCGGGTTGGAGCACCCGTTGCAGCCAGGCGTGGTCATCGGCACAGTTACGGTACAAGAAGGTAGTATATGCGGTTCGGCTGGCAACCGCCGCGCCTGGGGCGATGGCGCCTGGCACCATATACTCGACCCGCGCACCTCGAAGCCGGCTGCAGATGTGCTTGCGACGTGGGCTATCGCCCCAACCGCCATGGAAGCAGATGGCCTGGCGACCGCACTGTTTTTTGTACCGCCTGAACGTTTACAGGGTCTGGCGGATTTCCGGTTCGTCGTACTGTACGCCGACGGTTCAGTGCGTCATACTAAGCACAAGGACATTCAACTATTTACATGAAGCAGCTCCGCGCGTACGCTCAAGGTTTCATAAACAGCACTACCATGTACCGGCTGGTGGCGTATGTGCTGGCAGGCATTTCGGTTGTCGCACTGGCGCTCAGCGCCGCTGGCGTGTTGAGCTACAAACCCTTGTCGCTGCTTGCTTCACTCGGTATCATCGTCGCAACTTCGTATGCTGGCAGCCGTTTGTTCGCCTACACGTTTTCGACCAAACACAACCCCGAATCGTGGCTCATAACCGCACTCATACTGTTCCTGCTGCTCATCCCGCCGACCGAGCCGAAAGATTACGTCGGTATAGCCTTGGCGGCTTTCATAGCTGTGGCTAGCAAATACGTGTTCGCGTGGCGAAAACGCCATATATTCAACCCGGCGGCCGCGGCGCTTGTCATCAGCGGGTTCATCGGTTTCGCACACGCCGGATGGTGGGTGGCGACACCGCCATTACTTCCCTTTTTACTTGCAGGTGGCGGACTGGTCATATGGAAAACTAGGCGATTTTCATTAGCTGGCGTATTTTTCGCAGTCAGTTTGGCGACCATTGCCGTGGTAGCAATTATGCAAAATCAGCCAGTAGTCAGTACGCTACAGACCGCCATAACTTCCTACCCACTCATTTTCCTTGGCACTATAATGCTGACCGAACCGCTCACCATGCCCGGCAGCCGCCGCTGGCAGTTGGCATACGCCGCGCTGGTCGCAGTGCTGGCGCACCTACAAATCGCCTGGTGGCTCACCCCCGCCCTTGCACTTTGTATCGGTAACGTCATAGGTTTTATAAACTCGCCGATGCGACGACTGAATTTGCGTCTGCGCAAAGTAAATCAAATGGCACCCAACACGTACGAGTTACTGTTTGAGCCTTTAGACTCCTACACCTGGAAGCCCGGCCAATACCTGGAGCTGGTCCTGCCACACAAAGGTTACGACAGCCACGGCACCCGCCGTATGTTTTCCATCGCCAGTACGCCTGTATCCGGCGTCGTGCGGCTTGGCATCACCCACGGCGACCCCATCAGCAGCTTCAAGCAGGCGCTCATTGCCACCCCACCCGAAACGGTTCTGCATGCCACCTATCTCGGCGGCGATTTCACACTCGACGATTCACAGCGGCCGATTGTCTTTCTGGCTGGTGGCATCGGCATCACTCCGTTCCGCGCTATGCTCCAGCACATGGTTGAAACCAAAAGCCAGCATCCCGTGACGCTCATTTACTGCGTTCGCACACCCGAGGCGCTTGTCTGGTCGGACTTCTTTGCGCTCGCCTCCCAGACCATTCCGCTGCGCGTCGTCCCCGTCGTCAGCCAGCCGGACGAAGCATGGCGAGGCGAAACCGGCTATTTGAGCGGTGACATTTTGGATCGTGCCGAGGTTGACGTAGCCGATGCGCAGTTCTACGCTTCTGGGCCGCCAGCCTTCGTGTCGTCCGCCAAAGCAGTGCTCCGCAGCAAAGGTGTACCGAGCAGCCACGTCAAAACCGATTACTTTTCCGGCTACTGACCAAATGTTATCGGTTCGGCTTTGCCAAGGAATGTCGGCTTAGGCTTGAACATGAGCTCAGGTACCATTTTGACACTCGCCAGCCACTCGCGTGCTTCTATAGAACTTTTGCCGTCGGTCCGCACCGCGTTCACACCGGCTACGTCCAGCCCGAACGATTTGCAGGTCACCAGCGCCCGCGGCAGATGGTACCCCTGTGTTACCAGAAGAGCACTCTTGACCGCAAAGATATCCCGCGCCCGGTAACAGCTTTCGTACGTACTGAACCCGGCATAGTCGAGCACAATGTCGTCTTTCGGCACGCCCAGTTGCATAGCATACCGCTGCATGGCAACCGGTTCGTTATACCGTTTGCGCGAATTATCTCCTGTCATCAGCAGCTTTTTGACTCGGTGGGCGTCATACAGCTTGACCGCCGTCTGCACGCGCCACTGCAAGTATGGCGACAGGTCCCCGTTCGAGTACACCCGCGCGCCGAACACCATAGCAACGTCTTTTTGGGGAATATCTGCCGGTTTCGTCCGCCCCAGGTCATACCTGCTGCTACGCGTCCAGAGGTTGGCATACACCGTCGGCAGCCAAAATAACGCTACCGCCATCACGGCCGCAGCCGCCAGCCACATCCATCGCCGCCGTACCCAGTAGTACAACTGGCGGAGTGTGAATTTTCGTGAAACATGCTTTTCTTCGGACATAGTTTACGCCGGCAAATCTTTTATGGGCAGCTGCAGCCGAAACTCTGTCACATCCCAGTACCCGTCCGACTCTTTACGACCGCGCACCTGGTGGATTGCCGAAAAATAATCGCCGTCCATTTTGCGGTACTGCACCTCGGCGTAGCCGCGCGGTTCATTTGGCGTCCGGTCGCCTTTGTACACCGTAAACTGCCTGGCCTCACCCGGCCGCAGCGTCGTGTCCAGTTCACGCACCGTGCCAAGCAACCGTATTTTGTCGAGCAATATATCTTCCCGAGAATCGTTGATGATTTCCACTTGCAGCTCCATCTGCGGGCCTTTGTCTACGCACTCCACTCGCCGTATCTGCACCACCGGAATCGTCTTCGGCCCCTGCGGAGCCTGCCCAACCTGCGGCTGTGTCTGGGCCTGCGGGTTCTGGCTTGCCTGCCCCGCGCCGTCCGCCGGTTCAAACACCGGTTTCCCCTGCACTATATTCCCCAGCGCCCTAAAAAATCCCATACGTAAATCCTCGCCTACTCCCTACAGTATACCTTACTAGCTTGTACTGTGAGCGCGGAGCCAGGCGGCGATAACCGGCACGTCCAGATGCTCCACTGCCACCTGCACCGCAAAATCTTCGAGCTCTTTCGCGGTTGCAGTAAGACGAACGCCATTACGCAGTAAAAACACGCCCGCTACTGTAACACCCGAACGCTTATTACCGTCCGCAAATGCATGGTCGCCAATGATATTTCGCATATACACTGCCGCTTTTTCGTAAATATCAGGATACTGTTCTTCGCCGAAAACTTCTTGTTGCGGTGCCAACACAACCGACCTCAAACGCTCTTCGTCACGCACTCCGTGCGAGCCGCCATAGTCTTCTATGACCTGAAAATGAAGACGCAAAATCTCCTCAAGACTAAGATAGCGCATTATCGGTTGGCTAAGTTTTTAAGCGTTTCGCCGTATTGCGCCTGAAAAGCCGCATAATCTTTCATGACGTCGTCCTGCTGCGGCCTGACACGTACGTAGGACACGTCTACCGAATCACCAGCGACAATATTTTGACGTTTTGCTTCTTTGGCAGGAATAGTCACGGCTAACGAATCGCCGACTTTGATAACTTTTTGAGTAGTCGTAGTGCTCATACTTACCATACTAGCACACAACACAAAATATTACAATATTATTATAATTTTTTGAGATTACTGAAGATGTGGAGCGATGAGTTCCCAGACCTGGGGGAGTTCACGGAAATCGGAGCCCAGGTGGCCGCCGTTCGGCACGATGGTCAGCGAACCGCGCGTGAGCGTTGCGAGCGATTCGGCTTGCTGGAGCGGACAATACGGGTCGTCGTTGCCGTGCAGAAACGCCAGATGGTCGGCTTTGGAGCGTATACGGCGCCAGCGGAACCCCCACCGCGGAAACAGCTTTAGAAACTGCGTATTACCCGCCTCGTAGCCGTGCGGCAGCCCGCCCGACCAAGCCGCCACAAGCACGCCGAGTCTTATTTTGGGGCAGCGCTTGTCCATAAGCAGGTTGAGTATGCTGACGGCTCCGCTATCGTGTCCAACTACGATAGCACCCGTTAGGTCGCGGCCCGTTTCGAGCAGCAAGTTACTGTACGCCTCGCGGTCCGGCGTATGACCGTCTGGCAGCGTCGGCACCCACACATCGTACCCCGCTGCCTCTAACTGCGCCTTCAGCCACGGGAACCACCCACTCTCCGGCACTTCATCAACTCCATGCAAAATCACCGCCGTTTTCATAACTCTATTCTACAGGTTTTCGATTGCGACCACGAAATGCAAGCGCAGCCAGCAGCCCCTCCATGAGCGCTAGGTATACTACGAAGCCATAGTTCGCAAACGTCCAGGTATGTATGGCTAGTATGCTCACCACGAAACCAGTCGCACTGATTGCGTAAGCCCTCCAGCTTTCGCTCTCCGGATGCGTATACGATTTCTTAAGTGTCGGGAAGCCCGCCGCAAAGTCAGCGGCTATACTGAACAGTATTGCTAAGTTCGGGTTCTTGGTAGCCGCCCAGAGCGCAATTCCCACGAACGCTATAGCCATACAGACATAATCCAGTGACACGGTTTTCCAGTAGGCTTTTTTGTTAAAGAACGACGCGATAAAAATGAGTAGCGGCGTAAGGCCTGCAACAAACGTCACCCAAGAGACCGCACCCACACCCTGCACCCGCTGCGCCACGAGAATAATCGTCGGCAGAAGAAACCACAGCAACCAAGTTACCCGGTTCGGTTGTACTTTTCCGCATATGGTCTCGTACAAATACACGAACCCACCTATCGACGCAATCAACGCCCCGACAATCGCAAAATATTCTGGCAACATTACTCGGTACCCTTTACGGATAGGCTCACGTACTCTTGTGGTTTATCTCGGGCAATGTATACATTTTCGTCCGCTAGCCACTGCAGCCATTGCTCTTTTGCGGGCTTACCGTCACGTGCCAAGCCACGCTCTAAGCAGAGTTCTATTGGCGTTTCTACCCAGATAGCAAAGGAAAGATACAGCCGGAATTCTTTGCGCGCCGAGCTTACGCCCTCGAGGATGATTATGGGCGTTACCGGTTGGTCGAAAACAGGCTCCGGATGATGGTCTGGCGCCCAGCTCGAGCGTGAGTAGTTGAGCGTTCTTGCTCCATTTTTTATAGGTTCTAATACCTCTGCCACAAGCTTTGACCACCAGTCGAGCGGGTTATCCCACGAAGCAAAATCATCGGTATGCACTATTTCCGTGCCAAGTTCTTTCGCTAACTTTTCTGCCAGCGTAGACTTCCCCGAACCACCATGCCCGTCCACTGCCACAATCTTCACCGGCATACCCGCAACAATAGGTACCTCTTTAATCCGTTTTGCAATTTCTTCTGTACTCATCTAGATATCTTTATAGTAACAGGTATAGCTACCGCCGCGGGTCATGCCCAGTTCGTCGTAGCGTTCAGCCAGCAAATCGTCATCGACTGGAGTATAAACGAGCACTTCGCTATGGCCACGCGCTTTCAGGTTTGCAGTTGCGGCGGCGTAGAGCTCTGCAGCCACAGCTTTGTCGTGGTCTTTTACGACAAACCGGTACAACCACGCCACTCGCCCATCCTCGATTATAGAAATCGTACCGACCAGCTCGCCGTCTTTTTCGTACACCAAAATCGCTTGCGGGTCATCGGCAATTTTCTTCGCCAGCCGCTCCCTTCCGTCCCGCGCCTCATCAAACACCCCACCATACCACTCGCTATGCTGGTACAGCTCCTTCAGTCCCTCATAATCCGCATCCGTATAACTTCGTATCATTCCTATACTATACCGTAGCACCGACTGGGACATACAGCTACTGTTGCGAAATAAATTGGGTAACATTCACCTTCGCAAGTTTTACCGGCTTATCCAGTAGACTCAGCTTTTGCATAATATCGGGGTCGCTATAGCATGGACCAGAGTAGCCCGGTGGACAGCCCGGAGGCTGCGCAAAATAGTAGGTAAAGGCGTACTCGTGGTCACCTTCTTTAACGGTCGCAATGAGACTTTCTATGTCATTGCTACCATTTGCGGTTCCCGCTTCCATCTTTCCCGTATCACTAGCATTCAGCCCGAATGCCTGAAGCATCGCGGCGTGCGCGGACCGGGCGCTAGTATTTACCGCCACCGAAGCATCCAGCACCGCTCCCGAGCCGGTCAGACAATCACCGTTCGCATAAACGCTGACAGATTCCAAGTGCTGGCCATCAACCGTAATACCTGTGGCTTGTGTTTGTAGGCTAGCTTCAGCCTGCTTCATATTCTTATCCGCGGCGTTGCAAGTCGAAGTAAAGCCTGTAAATACGTACGTTACAAGCCCTATTCCTATTAGAACCAACACTACGATAATTATTGCCACACCTATAGCCACGCCCAGCACGATTCTCGCAAGACTACGCTTAGGCTTCTCAGAAGATGAACTGCCAGGTGCAGTGACTACTGTTGGGGCACTTGAGATATAGGTATTTTGCGTAGATGGCTGCGGTGCCAAACCCGATTCCGATGGTTTGTTTTCTTCGTTCATTACGTGTGGTGTTTAGTTTTGAAGCTCTAGCTACAGTCTATTGCCCCTCCACCTCTTTTGCAACCACATATTCAGTCAATAGCCAGGTAAATCTCGGCTTGTTTGCGGGTTTTGAAGGTTACGATTTGTTTGTCGGCGTGTTCAGCCAAGAGTTTTAGTGTGTCGGGACGATAGTTCTTTCGGAAGTTCCAAACTTTGCGCAGGAATTCCCCGCCCGCTTTTTCTTCCCAATCGTCCGGCATGTCCGTTCGTTTGGTTTTGCGCGTTTGCACGCGGCGCTTTAGCACACCGTACATTGCCGAACGCCGTGGCAAATCGAAGTAAATGATTGTATCTGCTCGCTCCATCCGCTCCGGCATGGTCCGGCCGTGGTTGCCGTCTATAATCCACTCCGGCTGCGCGGCGAATTTTCGCACCCGCTCCGTCCACGCAACTTTATCTTCGTAATAGTTCTTGCCCTTCTCGTGATAGTACAAGTCCAAGTGCACCAGCGGCAAACCAGTCTTCTCTGCCAGCTTAACCGCAAACGTACTCTTCCCCGTCCCCGGGGCCCCAATAACCATCACCCGTTTCATACGGCCACAGCTCTATACAAAACTGATTTTTTTGTCGAGGGCTTTGGCTATACGGTACAGTGTCTTAAAACTGGGGCTAGCCTTACCGCTCTCTATACGGGCAATGGCGGATTGCTTCATACCAGCCTTTTCTGCGAGTTCGGCCTGGGTTAGTTTCGCTTCTTGGCGCAGCTGTAAAATCATTTCGAGCAGGGCGAATTCTTCGTCGAGTTTAGCATATTCGGCGGCATACTCCGGATTCTGCATCATCTCAGCATGGAATTCGTCAAGAGTCTTAAATGTCTTGATACGTTCAACGTTGTATTTCATAACCATTATTATAACAAATTCGTTATAAATCAGTCAAGTCTTTTGCTCGTTGGCGAGCCACCTCAAACTCTTTGGTCGGCATTTTCTGCGTTCGTTTCTTAAAAGCGTGCAGCAGCACACCGACTTGTTGCTTGGTCATGAGCACGTAGAAAACTCGCACCTCGTTCTTGCCGCGAATGCGCAATTCGTATATGCCATTCTTCAGGTAGCGCGCGTAGGGCATCATGAGCTCCGGACCGTACTCTTCTAGCAAGTGGAAGAGTTTTGTGAACTTTGATTGTGTTGACGCGTCTTGTGCCCAGATAAATTTCAACACCGGCTCTTCGCCGCGTGCATCTTTATAAAATCTTACGAGATACTGCTTCATTGGCGGGCACTCAGCGTGCCCACCAGTTCAGTTACTTTGATTCGTTTCTGTTCGGTCGTGTCCCTATCGCGGACAGTTACGGTGTCTTTGGTGTCGCCTTCCAGAGTTTCGAAGTCGACGGTTACGCAGTATGGCACACCGATTTCGTCCATTTTGCGGTAATTTTTACCGATGTTGCCGGTGTCTACCCACAGCACAGCCCCCAGCTCTTTCTTAAGCATGGCGTAGACTTCGCGGGCTTTGGCCACGAGTTCTGGCTTGTTCTTTACTAGCGGCAGCACGGCGACCTTCACCGGAGCCAAGTGCGCAGGCAGTTTCAGGTAAGCACGCTTTTCGCCATTCACTTCGTCCTCTTTGTACGCAGTCGCAATCACGGCCAGTGTCAAACGGTCGAGCCCGAAGGTCGGTTCTATAACGTGCGGGATGAATGCCACACCACCATCTTTCGGACGGTACTCCAGGTTCTTGCCTGAAGCAGCCTGGTGCTTGCTCAGGTCGTAGTCAGTACGGTATGCACAGCCCAATAGTTCTTTCTGGCCGAATGGGAAGTCGAATTCAGTGTCTACGCTATGCTTGCTGTAGTGCGCACGGTCTTCGGGACCAATCTCTACCTGGTGGATGTTTTCTTCTGGCAAGCCAAGACCCAGCAAGAACTGCTTCTGCTGCTCGAGCCAGTAGTCGAACTGCTCTTTCCAAGTATCCGGATGGATGAAGACTTCTATTTCCATCTGCTCCAGTTCACGCACGCGGAATATAAAGTCGCGCGGAGCGATTTCGTTGCGGAAGGCCTTCCCAATCTGCACCATGGCAAACGGGATGTCCGGGTAAAAGCTATCCACGACGTTCTTGAAGTTCACAAACATACCCTGCGCAGTCTCTGGGCGCAGGTAGCTGACGCTGGTTTCGTCCTCTACCGCACCGACGTGGGTTTTGAACATCATATTGAACTGTTTGACGTCGCTAAGCTGTTCTTTGCCGCATGTCGGGCACTGCATTTTGAACACATTTTTGTACTCGTTCAAAACTTCGGGGCTTTGCGAATATTCCGAAACTTTAGCTTCGGCGAGTTCCTTCGGGTGCTTTTCCATCCACGCTTCGACCAGGTGGTCGGCACGGAAACGATTCTTGCAGTTACCGCATTCGAACAGCGGGTCGTTAAAACCACTTACGTGGCCGCTTGCCTGCCACACTTTCTGGTTCATCAGAATCGCGGCATCCAGACCATAGGCGTCGTCACGGTCTTCGACAAATGTCTTCCACCACAAGTTAGAGATGTTGCGCTTGAGCTGCACGCCGAGCGGGCCGTAGTCCCATGTCCCTGCCAGGCCGCCATAAATCTCGCTGCCTTGGTAAATAAACCCGCGGCGCTTGCACAGGCTGACAATGTCATCTAGTTTCACTTCACTCATAAGATTTTCCTCTGTAACGGTTACTAGTTTTGGTGCGAAAAGATATTACAGGCTTACGCCAGTACCGCGAACACTACCAAAACCAGTAAAGCTACACGCTTTCATACGCCGCATTATAGCACATCTACCCCTGGCTAGAAGAAGCTGCCGCCAGCAAGCTACCGGTTCTGCTGTGCCAAGATACTCACGAGCTGACGGGTGTGCTCGAGTAAGCCGGTAAGCCCGCCGACCTTTTGGAGTGTCTGCGGGGTATTGCCACTGAAGACAAGGCGCAGGAACTTTATGTCGGCGGCGTGAAAGGTTGCGCCGGGGCGTGAAAAGAATGCGCTGTCATCGAAGCTGAATTCGTATTCGCCGTCGGCCTGCAGCTTCGTACCGTCCGCTTCGGTCTGCAAGTTCGGCGTATGGCCGCCCAGCCGCAGCAGCTGTGCATCGAACCACAGACGAATGAGTTCTGCATCTATGGCCGCGTCGTCCAGCGCATCGAACGTCTGCTCTAGCAAGTCGTAGTACTCCGGCTCGCACTGGTCTTCGGTCGATTTGTTCAGGTGCTTTATGAGTTCGTAGCCCAGCATAGTCCGGTTCACATCAGTCACGATGTGTGCGTAATGGCGCTGCAGCCGCGTCGAAACCAGCGTGCCGATTTCTCCCCTGCCCGGTAAGTACGTGATTTCGCTGGTGGAAAACAGCTCTATACCGCCCGCCAATTTGCTCTTTAGCCGACGCACGCCCTTGGCCATGAGCCGTAGCTTGCCGTAATCGGGCGTTAGCATGGTGATTATGCGGTCGGCCTCGCCGTAGTCTGTCCGCGCCAAAATAATCCCGTGGGTAACTATCTGGTTCATAGCCGAGCGACCGGTTGTACCATGGCCACTGCCGCGCACAAATCTGCCAGCGAGGTTTCCGGCTTGTATAAGCACCGACGCACACCCAGTTCGCGTTCGAGCGTTGCGGCGCTGGCGTATTCGCTCGGCGGCGTAAAGCTGTGGATTATGACCGGCACTTCGAGCCATTCTGGATAGCTGCGGAATTCGTACAGAAACTCTACGCCGTTGTGCCTAGGTAGTTGCAGCTCCAGCACCACGACATCGGGCTGCCGTTCGTCAGCAGTGTGCACCGCCATTTGCGCCGAACAAACCGCCGCCACAGTATGCCCGGCAGCTTCAAATGCCTGACCGTAGGTGTCCGCGAGCAATGTATCTGGTTCTACGAGGAGTATGTGCATGCTAAATCAGCTGCAGCTGTGCGCTCGGCGTCAGCGTGGCTGCCAGACCGGTTAGTTTGTGGTAGCGCGCCACATGCAACCGCGACGCTAGGTTGCGTAGCAAAGCATCGGCCACAAATACACCCGCTGCCGGGCCACTTACCAGTCGCTGCAACGGCTGCCGGGCTTTGCCTTGTAGTTGCTGAGCCTGGCGCAAACTCTCGGCACCGAGCGGTACGGCCGCGTCGCTGTACAACCCGGTGACCATGCCGTAGCGGCTCCGGTGGGCGCTGAGCCGCACCGGCGAAGCTTCTTCTTGCTGGCTGCTGCTCTCTATAAAGACCTGGCCCAAACTGGTCAGCGCTGCCTGCAGCACCGTGCGGTCGCAGACAATCGGCGCGGTCCGCGGACCGGTGTCCAACTCCAGCACAACCCCGCGCTGCTTGGCGTACGGTTCCAAAGCCTGGGCGGTGTCGTACAACAGCGACGAAACCGCTACCGGCTCAAGCTCGAGCAACGTCAGTTTACCGCGCAACCGCAGGTTCAGCGCATAGCTTTCGGCCAGCTGCAGCGAACCGCTGGAAAGCAAGCGTACCGCGTCCCACTGCTCGGCGGCTTCGGCCGGATTTTTTTGCGCAAGCTCGGCTATATAGCTCAGTTGCAACAACGGCCGCGTAAACTGTTCGACCACGCCCAGCAGCAAGCGTTCATCTTCACGTAGTTGTTTTGCTGTGTCGGTTTGCCGTGGCACGTCTGCAATCGCCCCTTATCCCTCAATGTATAACAGAATTATACAATGCAAACGGCAGACAGGCTATGGTGAAAAATACTGACCCACCTGCACTTCGACCCTCCCGTCATTTCGACCGAAGTGGAGAAATCCTCCCATGGGAAGATCTTTCGACTTCGCTCAAGATGACGGTGCGGGAAGTGCCGCTGGTTCAGGGCGAAAAGCTAGTATTCGGCAAAATATTGTTGTCAAAATCTGCTTTGTAGGTCCCTGACTCTATCCACAGCTTCATGGTTTTGTCGCGGACCGGGAGCACAACCACGCTGCCCTGTTTATTGTAAGTCAGCTGCCCTTCTATGCGCGTACCGACGACACTCGGCACCTTCGGGAGCTTGTACGGAGTGGCCGTCGCCTTGCCCTGCCGTATATAGGTCGAGTACGAGTTCAACGCATCGGCATAACTCTGTGACAAAATCTGCACCCGGAGCGCAAACGTCGAGTCACGTCCGCTGATGTTCGGCACGACATCGGGGTTAAAGTATGCGTCCAGCGGCGTACCGCCCCCGCTGTCCGAAGCAACCACATAGCCGCTCCACGTCTTCGGGTAGGTCAGCTTCAGGCTGCCATACGCTTCGGCGCCGATATATGTCTTAAGCGGCTGCTTGGCGGCTTCGGCGTACGTCTTTGCATCTTCGGCCTGCACGACTTTTTTGTTGGCCTCCACCGCGGCGGCGGATTTCTGGTCGCTGTTATTCTTGTAGTCTTGACGGCTCGTGTAAGCCCAGACGCCGAAAGACGCGGCCGCCACGAACAGCACGCCTAGCAAGATAACGGGGACAAGCAGGATATTCAGTTCGCCCCGCTCGTTCGACTGTAGTTTCATATTGCTCTTATGGTAACCGAAGAGGCCGCAATTTTCAATGCACGCCCCACGACAATCCCTAGAAGAGCTCAGAAGCCACCACCGACCAAAAGCGTCGCGGCGAGCGAATAGCTCGCCTCTCATAGCACGGTGGTCTGCAGTCCGGAAGGATAGCGAAGGCTGGCCGCCTTAAGGCCACCTGTCGCGTAAGGAAACCCGCGGGTTTCCTTGAAGGATGGAACGGTTACGGCCGGATAGGCCAAAGAACTAGTGGCAGAGCCACTTAGTTTCCCGTGTGTTTTTCTCTCAAAAATTGTACAAAAACACACCGGATTTTTCGGCAGTAGGTTTGCGACCGGGGATTTTGAACGCAAAACTGACGAGCGGCTTTTTGACTTCCTGCATCCGCTTGTCAAGTTTGGGCATGAACCGGTCCAGCAAAAACGTAAATACGCCGTCGCAATCCGGCCACTGCACCCGCCAGAAATCCCCCCAGATTATCCGCACCTGTTTGCGATAGTTGCGCGTCCGCAGCCACGCCACCACACACAGAAACGGGTTCAGCTCTATACCCACCACGTTCAGCCCAGCCTTGGCCGCAGCCAGCATAACGGTGCCGTCACCGCTGCCCAGTTCCAGCAGCGTCTGACCCGGCCGCAAGTCTAAAAGTTCCAAAGCGGCCTGCGCCTGCGGCTTCAGCGTCGGCAAATACGGCGCTCCAAAGAAAATAACCACACCGAACGCCAAAATGACGATGCCAGCGACCGCAAACAACCAAATCATTCGCTTGCCGTATGCTTGCGCACGGTGTTTTCGGCCTGCTTCAGGTACGCTTCTATTTCGTCGGCCAGTTTGACACCCTGCTCGTACAGCTTAGTAGCTTCGTCGAGCTGTATGTCGCCACCCTGCAGCCGCTGCAGTATGGCTTCTAGTTCGCCGGATTTTTCGGCGTAATCAAAATTATCTTTAGCTAGTTTAGGCATAGTTCGCTCCCTTCTTGTTCACTTCGTTCACCGTCGCCTGCGCCGTACCGCCCTGCAGTTGCAGCGTCACCTGGCTCCCAAGCCGCAGTTGTTCAACCGATGTCACCAGCGTACCACCTTCACGCACCAGCGCATACCCGCGCTGCAGCGCTGTTTCCGGATTGTACGCTTCCAGCAGCTGCCGCGCCAGCAGCAGCCGCTCTAGCGAGCGTTGGTACACATACTCGAGCGCCACACTCAACTGCATCCGCATTTCGCGCACTTCATCTTTTTGTCGCTGCACCAGCTGCTGCAGCGAACGGCCCAGCACGACACGCTGGTCGGCAAGCACTTGCAGAGCGTATTGCTTGTCTGGCACCAGCAGTTCGGCGGCGTTACTCGGCGTACTCGCCCGCTGGTCGGCCGCCAGTTCGGCCAAGCACACATCTACTTCGTGGCCGATAGCCACCAGTGTCGGCACCCGGCTCGTCGCCACCGCCCGGCACACTGCTTCGGTGCTAAACGCCGCCAGGTCTTCGGCACTTCCGCCGCCACGAATCAGTACCAGTACTTCCGGCGGCTCTGGCAACGCATTCACCGCCGTTATAGCCTGCACTATCTGCCCCGGCGCCTGCTCGCCCTGCACCAGCACATCGTAGTGGTCGATGGTCACACCCTGCCACCGCGCACCCAAAATCTTCATAAAGTCGGCGTAGGCCGCCGAACTCCCAGCTGTCACCAGCGCGATGCGTTTCGGTGGATACGGCAACACACGCTTGCGCTCGGCGTCGAACAACCCTTCCGCTTGCAGCTTGGCCGCCAGCAGGTCGGCCACTTTGCGTATAGCGCCCTCGCCCACCGGCATCATATTCTGCACATTCAGGCTGAAGTTGTACTGCGGGTGCAAACGCGGATTCCCCGCCACGCGCACCACCATACCGTCTTCCAACGGTCCCGGCAGCATATACACCGTGCCGAAGCACCGCAGCGTCGCGTCTTCGTCCTTCAGGTCAAAGTACACCCACCGGTTTTTACTGACCCGGAAGTTGCTCAGCTCGCCCTCGACCGTCACGTACGGGTACGCAATCTCGAGCGTCTGGTTCAGATACGCTACGAAATCGCTAACCCCAAAAACCAACTCTTCTGTCATCCCTCTACTTTAATTTTCAATTCCCAATTTTGCAATTTTCATTCAATTTTCAATGGCCCAATGACCCAAACGCCTCCAGTGTCATCCTGAACTTGTTTCAGGATCCATGCGGTAGCACGGACGTTTAGTATGAACGTATGGATGCTGAAACAAGTTCAGCATGACAGAAAAGAGAGTCGGTTTGGATTTTGGAAATTAATGCCTTGGAAATTGAATGAAAATTGAAAATTGCGCCTTGAAAATTCCCTACCCCTCCGGGGTGGGTTCTTTGGCGGCCTGAATGGTTTTATGGTAAAAGTAGTACCCCGGCGGCACCTGCACCACCGTACTCAGCACCCGGTACATTATAGTCACCGGTATGGAAAGCGACCTCGGCACGCCCGTCGCGCTCAGCGTCAGCGTCATCAGGAATTCGTACACGCCCACGCCACCCGGCAGCACGCTCACCAGCCCGGCGAAGTTCGCCACCGCATATGCCAGAATCACCGACCCGAAGTTCACGGCGTCGCCAAAGGCTATATACACCACGTACACCGTCATCACTTCCCAGAAATTCGCCATCAGCGCCCAGAAAAACGGCCGTCGCAGCACCCGCCAGTCCTTGCGGAACAGCATGTAGTTTTCGTGCAGGTCTTCGAACAGGCCCTGCACCTTGGTCGTGTTGATGCTTTCCGGATGATGCCCTGGCCGCACCCACTGCAGGAATTTGTTCAGCCCGCGCGTTACTGCCGTAAAAAATCCGGCGATGCGTTTTTTGCTGCCGATTATGTAGGCAAAGCCGGCTGTACCGATGACCAGCGCTGTCGTCAGACTCCCCGCCAGCAGCAAGATAACGCTGTTCATGTGCCCTTCTATGGCCAGTAGCAACACGCCCAGCACGATTAAAATTTCGAATGACAGCACTAGCATCACGACCTTCAGCAGCTGCACCACCGTAGCTTTAGCCGCCGTAATCTCGCCATCACGCATCCGCAGCCCAAAGTACGATACGCCGGTTACGCCACCGCTCGGGAACACGTGGTTCACAAAATTCAGCTCCAAGCTTGTCCGGAACAAAAACCAATACTTTAGCTTGTTACCAACAGCACTGAACAGCCCGCGGTACAACCGCGTCTGCGCGTCGTAGTTCAGGAACTGCACCGGCAGCATCAGCAGCAGCGCCCAGGCATTCACCCGCTCTAGGTCACGCAGCGTCTGGGCTATCTGGTCGCGGATGGCCCACACCACCCCCACCAGCGCCACGATGGTCACGATGTTGACCACCAGCTTCCAGTTCCGCCGCCAAAAAGATTTCTCCGCCATATCTACTGCATTATAACGTAAAAAAGAGGCCTGGCTATCAGACCTCTTTCCTTTTATACGCTTAGCTAGCCTACCAACCAGCTCCGAATGTTTCGTCCATACCTGCCTGCAAGTCAGTCAAGACCTGCTGGTCTTCAGCTTTGAGCGTGTCTACTGATACTTCGTCCAATTGTACCTGTACACTGCCATGCGCGTACCGGTAGTCAGGAATGCCTCGCTCATCTTTGGGACCATCAGCTCCATAGTACTTGAATGAGCTTGTCTCCCAAGCCTGGTCGTACCTCTCGGGCGGGAGCATAACCATCACACTCGGCAAGTCCTTTTCATTGGTGGTGCCGCCAAAACTGATTTCCACGTCACGTATGCCCCTTGAAAGGTCGTAGGTGCCATCAGCACTCCTGTACACCTGTGTGGATACCTGCACGCCAGAATCGCCATATTGAGGATTGTGCTGCAAATAACCCCAACCTTCGCTATTCCAAGTGTCTTGCTCGTAGTTATAAAACTCGAATCGTCCGAGTTCACCCGATTCTGCCGCAGCAACGATTCTCTCGCCAGCTTTCGTAACAGCAGCACTAATAGTAGCGGAACGCTCAGCGTTCTGTGTGTATTCCCTGCTCAGGTCGTACTGGCTTTTCGTTGCTTCAACTGGCGTGGGAATAGCAACACTAGAAGACCGCTCCGTTGGCGCAGAAGGCATTGGGGTAGTATTTTCAGCAGAACTAGTCGCCTTTGGACTAGAGGGGGCTGGTGCAGATTCTGTAGTGCATCCGGCCAAAGTTAGTGCAGCACCAGCAGCCACAACAGCAATAGCTTTATTACGGAGAGACGTCTTTCTTTCGTGTTTTGGTGATTTGTTCATGAATTCTAGAGGCTCCTAATAGCCTTAAGCTTTATTAACAGATTCAATTATATTATACTTGTGCTTTTTTGTCAACTATAATTTGTGAATATAAATTTAGAGCGCACCTAGCAAGGCTCGCACCCATTTCGGGCGCTCGCTGACCCGGTCGATGCTGGCTATCCGACCCGAAAACCTGTACGCTTCCAGTTCCTGCTTCTTACCTCGTGGTCTAGCTATACAAACACGGCTGTCCAGCCGAAAGTCGTCATACAAAAGTGACCCTTTACCGGCAACATCGGGCGCAGTTGCCTCGTTCTTGTAACAGACAAGCAGCCCAGGCTTTGTAGCGTTTGGGTCGACTGACAGAAATGGACGGATATAAGGTGGCAGCGCCAAGCACCCGATAACCCCTACCAGAGCACTCTTTTCCGCCTCGATAAAGTATTCTCCTCTCCCTCCTTCACCTTTCGCTCTAGTCTCTATAGAGAGCATGTAGTCTTTCATCCCGCGTAGAAGGCTGTTTGGACCGATGAGATAGCTGGGCGTCGGCACGACACCGGTGCCATCGGTCGCAAGTTCTGCCGAATCTATGGTATCCCAATCTGCCCAAGTCATAGACAGCTGTGCATCCTTTGTCCGGTTGGGTGCAGGCGGCATAGCCCGGTCTAGCGGCAGGCCCGGCTGGCCCTGCGCAAAATAATCTTCATAGGCTTTCACTTTTTACTATTGTAAAATGTTTTGCTCTGTTAAGCAATGGCTTTTTGTGCTACACTACTCCTTATATGGTACAAAGTGTCTTAATCTTGGGCAGGCAGCCAGCTTTGGGCCTCGCCGAGCTAGAAAGCCTGTATGGCGCCGAAAACGTTTCGGCGGTTTCGGTACAGGCTGCCGGTTTGAGCTTGCATGCCCACGATGTCGACTTTGCTCGACTGGGCGGTAGCACTCGCCTAGCTCACGTACTAGCAGAAGTGTCTTCTACCGACTGGAAACGCATGGAGCGCGAACTGCCAAACCTCGTAACCGAACTCGGGCTCACCCTGCCCGACGGCAAAATCCAGCTTGGCCTCTCTGCTTTCGGACTTAAGATTTCCCCCGCCAAACTGAACGCTGCTGGCCTGACACTCAAAAAAGTGCTGCGTAGCAAGTTGGAGCGCTCCGTTCGCGTTACCCCCAACCCCGAGCTCGAACTCAACACCGCCCAGGTCCTCCACAACCACCTCACTGGCCCCACCGGCATCGAGCTCCTGCTTATTGCCACTAGCGACAACCGCACGGTAATCGCCCGCACCGTAAAAGTCCAGGACATCGAAAGCTACACTCAGCGCGACCGCGGCCGCCCCAAGCGCGACGCCAAAGTCGGCATGCTCCCGCCCAAACTCGCCCAAATCATCATCAACCTCGCTGTCGGCGACGCCAACCCGCAGCACGGTGGAGTCATTCTGGACCCTTTCTGCGGCACAGGGGTAGTACTCATAGAAGCCAGCCTGATGGGCTTCGATATATACGGCTCAGACCTCGAGCCACGAATGGTAGAGTATTCTCAAAAGAATCTCGAATGGATGCTTTCTCTTCCCGATAGCCGTGTCACGCCGGTGAATGACACTGTCTTTCATCTCGAAACTGGCGATGCAACAACACACAGCTGGTCGCCGGCACCAAGTTTCGTAGCCGCCGAAACTTATCTGGGGCGACCTTTTACCGATAAGCCTTCGCCTGAAGTGCTTGCTCAGACGGTTAGTGAAGTAAACCTGATTCTAAAGAAGTTTTTACGCAACATCCACGAACAGTTGCAACCTGGTGCCCGCCTCTGCTTGGCCGTCCCGGCCTGGAGAGCAGATGCCAGACATCCGACATCCGACATCCGACATCCGACATCTGACATCCCCGTCCGATTTAAGCACCTGCCGCTTGTTGACTCCCTCGAGGAAATCGGCTATAATCGTACGAGATTTGAGCACGTTCGGGATGAACAGCTTCTCTACCACCGAGAAGACCAAACCGTTGCTCGCGAATTATTAGTACTAACAAGGAAGTAGCATGTCACACGTCAAAGCTGGCGGTACCGCCAAAAATACCAGAGACTCACCCGGCCAGCGCCTCGGCGTTAAGCTGTCTGGCGGCCAGGCAGTCAAAACCGGTATGGTTATAGTTCGCCAGGTCGGCATGACCAAGCGCCCCGGTAAAGGCACCATGGCTAGCCGCAACTTTACCATCCACGCAACTCGCGATGGTGTCGTAAAGTACACGACCCGCAAAGTCCGCACCTTTAGCGGCAAGCACGTCCCTCGCGTCGAAGTCACCGTCGAATAAGCCTAGACTCTTAATGACAAACCAAAAACTCCTCTTGCGAGGAGTTTTATTTTATCGTCCCTGTAATGTATCGTAGTTGGCCTTGGCGTCAAAGCCCTTTGTAAGCCGGTCGGCAGCCATACGGTGCAAACCAAGTTCAACCTTATATAGTCTGACGATGCCCTGAAGCTGAGATGGAAGGTTATATTCTTCGACCGTGTCGCGGCTTATGACTACTGGTTCGTCTTCGGGTCCAAAGTTACCAGCTTGAATAGCTGCAGCTAAGTCAACGATATGCTTGGCAGATGTAGTGTTGACGCGAGTTTTCCGGTTTGCTTTTCCACCATGACCGCCACTCCAGTCCGGGAAGAGTTCCGGCAATGTTATCTGACCCAGACGAACACCTTCATTCGACCAACGTCCACCACCAATCGACCAAGCGATTTTTTTACCATCGCGCGTAACGACCGATGTCGATTCACGGTACAGCGCACCTGGACGCAAGTAGCCCGCCTTTCTATCCGTACTCATAGCTTCTAAACGCTGTGCTAGGTATGGCTTAACAGCCCGTTCGAGCTGGTCACGCACGGGCTGTGCTTGGGCCTGGTAAACACGTTCGCTTATCTTTTTACTACGGTACGCCTGATACAGCTCAGCCAACTTCTCATCATATGGCGCAACAATAGCCGTATAACGTTCGTCTGTATCGATTGAAGCACGCAGTTGGTCTGGCGTAAAAGCGTAGGTGTTCTGGCTACCTTCCGGCGTACGGCTGCTAGCTTCCATTGCGCCCGAAAGCCCTAAAGCTCCTACAGGACACCGCAGTGTATCTTCAATATCCGGCTCATCTTCAGGTGCAGCCTCGACGGGTTGTGGCAGCTCATTTCCAATTATTTTCGTACCTCGGCTAGAACCTCGGTCCGCCACCGCCACACCGTCCGGAGAGGTCTGTACACTGAAATGTTTCTTGCGGGAAATAGCCCCGTTATGGACAAGATCTAACTGCACGTTATGGGCATCGGGGTTGCGGCCAAAGGTCACTTCGCCAGTCGGAGGCAGCACTACATAAGGCCGGTAGCCCTCGGAGTTCGTATAGTTCAAGGCTACGAGCGCGAACCGAGCTGGCTCGGGCTGTTTGCCTGCGGCTGCTTCTTCGGGAGTGGGCTCCTTCAAGACCCCGCCAGGGCCATAATCCACTAGAGCCACCTGCTGCTCTGCCCCTCCCGTTCCATGGGTAAGGCGATTACGGCCGTAATATCCCTATCGATGCCGTAAGTTTGCGCTTGTTCGCGCGGTATTTTAGGGTTGGCAACATCGAGCGCAAACGGTACGTCCGGAATAAGTTCCCGGCGCGGCATTGCCTCTAGCGGCATGGCTATCTGCTGGTTTGGGGCTGAGGGGTGCTGTTCGTGGGTCATATTTGTTTTAGCTAACAGATTACATAGTAGCATAAGTTTTATAAAAAGTCAATTTGGTAGTGTAACCTGAATCTCGAATGAGACTTTCACCTTGGCGTCATCTTGAGCACTGAATCAAGTTCAGCATAAACTCCGCCGAAAGATCTTCCTAATACTATGCTTGAATGGGAAGATTCCTCCACTTCGGTCGGAATGACGGGGTGGTAAGTTCGAGATTCAGGTAGTAGCGTAGATTTATTGCCGTTCGAGCGGTATGTAGTCGGGGCCGCGCCTGCCGGTACCCATATACTCTGTCAGGTTGCGGAGGCGGCGAACGCCGTCGGCGCTCGTGTCCAGTCCGGCAGCATACGCCAGCCAGAATTCTGCAGCTCTTTCGGTGCCCTCTAGCGGGGGCTCCCCCATGCGAGGCAGCAGTCCATCCGAGCTACCAGTACCGTAGAGCAATTCGTCTATCCGCTGCAGTTGGGCTGCCTCGTCGGCGGTGCCATCAGCAAGTGCGCGCTTCATGTTGTTTCGTACCGTCGTGAATACTTCGAGTTGCTCAGCAGGAACCGCTCCACCGCCTATGAGCTTCACAGCCCGGTCGGCTACCTCGCCACCGTTTCCAAGCGGGCTGGCGGCCACCAGCGTACCGGCAATCATCGCCATACGCTTAGACACACTTCCTTCACCGATACCTCGCTCTATAGCCCGCAAACGGATATCAAGGTGTTGCCCGGCAGTCGTTGGCTCGAGAAGCCCTGCCGCCTTCGCAGCTTCCGGCGTCATCGTCGCTTGTCGCAGCAGCGTATACACGCCCCTGACCTGCTCGATTTCATCTTGCGGGAACTCACCAGTTTCAGGCACATCCCGCTGCTCAGGCTGGTCCCACACCACATTTTCACCCACTGCAGCAGCCGTCTGAGCAACAGGCTGTTGGCCGGGAACATACTCGGGAGACCAAACACTCGGTCCGGATTGCTCCGGAGGAAGCGAGTTTTGCGACCCTTCGTTGGATGGGTTGGGTGGTACGCCTTTAATCATATTTTTTTGTTCTAACTTAACATATTACATATTAGCATAAGTTTTATATAAAGTCAATGTTAGTGTACAGAAAATTAACTGCTTTTGCACTAACGCATCGACGATGCACCCAAATCGGCGAACAACCCTTACTGCTGTCGCAACAAGTAGTCAGCAGCTTCGAACAACACTTCGTTGTATTTGCCCTGTTGCGGCGAACCTGCACGGTCTGGATGTAAATCAAAGAGCACCTTGCGTTTTATCGCCTTCTCGGCTACCCCTTGGCTCCGAAGGGCCTTTATCCTATACATCACCCCTACTATCGAGCTGAGGCTTACGTTGCTTTCATCGATTTCCTTGCCAAACTTCTTGCGCAGCTCAGAGAGTCCTGCGCTTGTCTGCGCGCCAAGCCCCGCAATGAGCTGCTCATCTTCCGGCGAAAGAACGTCTTCCTGACTAGAACGAGGCTGTTCATGGTCATGGCTAGGCTCGTCTTCGCCCTCAAAACGATATTTGCCACCACCGAATCCGGCGAAGGGTTCAGGATGCGTAACCGTAGTACCCCTTACGAGCATAGTACCACGCGCTGAACCACCGTCTGTAACAGTCATTTTACCTTCAGCATCTGCTGCAATAGTAAATGCGTTTTCTGCCGGAGTTTCATTCAAACCGAAGCGAGCTTTTATAGTGGGATTGTCGTTCCCCACGTGTACTGTCTCGCCACGTCGTATGCCCTTGAAGCCAGTCCCTCCTTGAAGGTCGAAATTTTTACCGATAAGCATGTAGTCTACACTAGGGTCCAGCACGCTCTCACCAAGTTGCTTGTTACCGTTTGCATCGCGAGGGCGGTCCCGAACGTCAAGGACCAGAAAACTATCGTAGCCTTCACGGATATTTTGAAACCGCGCAGTATAAATTTGGGCCGAGATGGGGCAGTCTAGCACGGGGTCAATCGATATACAGAATTCAGGGTCGATGCTATGTGAAGCATACGGTTTAAGACTGTTCGCAATAACCCGAGGAGAACCTTGACCTTCAAATAAGCGCTGGGCATCTGGCGAACCGTATTGCGGCTGCCGGTATATAGGGTCAGTATCTGCGGCATTTGGGTATATTGGATTTGTGTTTTCTGAGTAAGGCATACGTGCATATTAGCATAAGTTTTATGAAAAGTCAATTTAGTAGTATTATTTTTTATCGGGCGTAAGCAAAAAAGAGGCCCGGAGGCCCCTTCCGACATCCGACATCTAGGGCATTATATGCCGAGGTGGTATTTGACCCGGTCGATAACGTCGGTGATGACGACTTGCGACTTGACCAGGTAATCGTCTACGCCGAGGCCCTGGGCACGTTCTTTGTCGCTTTCCTGGCTGAGCGCGGTGAGCATGATTATCTTCAGGTTGGCCGTCTCGGGCGTGTTGCGTAAAATGTCGAGTACGTCGAAACCGCTTACCTTCGGCATCATGGCGTCGAGCAGGACTAGGTCGGGTTTCAGCTGTTTGGCAGTTTCGAGTGCGTCTTCGCCGTTGGCGACACGGTGGGTGTCGAAGCCCTCGGCCTTGAGGCGCATCATGTACACATTGGCTAGTGCGTCGTCATCTTCGACGAGGAGGATTTTTTTAGAGCTGGCGGTAGGTTTTGCATCCATATGGGTTAATGGTACTCTACTCGCGGAAAATGTTCAACGCACCAACACCGAGAACTTAAGCATTACTTAAGTAAAGCAGAGATGAAGCCGTAGAACATCGGATGCGGCACATTCGGCCGGCTCTTGAACTCCGGGTGGTACTGGCTAGCCATCAGGAACGGATGGTCGACGCCTTCTATGACTTCGACGAGGCCGTTGTCGGGGTTCATGCCGACAGCGCGAATACCCCAGCTCTCGTACTGGCCGACGTACGTGCCGTTGGCTTCGAAACGATGGCGGTGGCGCTCCTGGATGTCCTGCGTGCCGTACAGTTTGGCCGCCAGGCTGTCTTCCGCAAAGTGACAGGCGTAGTTGCCCAGGCGCATGGTACCACCGGTGTTTTCCTTGCCCTCTTGGCCCTCCATGGTCGCAATGACCGGGTACGGCGTGTCGGCGTCGACTTCGGTCGTGTGGGCGCCTTCCAGCCCGCCCAGGCGAGCTGCCGCAATAACCATCATGTGCAGACCGTAGCACAGGCCGAGATACGGTTTCTTGTGCTGGAGCGCGTACTGCGCCGCGCGGATTTTGCCTTCCACACCCCGGGTACCGAATCCGCCCGGCACCACTATGCCATCGACAGCCTCGAGCGCTGCGGCGACTTCGGCGTCTGTCTGGACTTCAAGCGCTTCGGCGCTTATCCAGCTGATTTCGACCGAGGCGTCCTGCGCCCAGGCGGCAGCTTTTAGTGCCTCGAACACCGACATGTAGGTATCAGAGTTGTTCATGTACTTGGCTATGACGCCGACTTTTACCTTGCGCAAGCTGGGGTCCGTAGCCTTTTCGACCACCGCACGCCATTCCTTGAGGTCGGGTTTGCCGGCTTCCAGGCCAAGCCGTTTGCAGATAACATCGGCGATGCCGGTGTCTTCGAGTGTCAGCGGCACCTGATAGATGCTGGGCGCGTTCGGCAGCAGCGCGATGGCTTCCTGCGCCACGCCCGAGAACATGCTCAGTTTGCGGACGACATCGGCCGGCGCGGGCTGTTCGCTGCGGGCGACCAGCACGTCCGGCGTAATGCCGAAGCCACGGAGTTCGCGCACCGCGTTCTGGGCCGGTTTGGTTTTGACCTCTTGGCTCGCGCCGAGGTATGGCATGTAGACCACGTGGACGTGGATGGCGTTGTCGCGGCCGACTTTGTACGCCAACTCGCGGATACTTTCGATAATCGCCAGGCTTTCGTAGTCACCCACCGTCCCGCCGACTTCTACGATATGTACGTCAAAACCTTTGGCAGCGTCGAGCACCGCGTCCTGGAACGCCTGGGTGACGTGTGGGATATACTGGACGGTCTTGCCGGCGTATTTGCCGCTGCGTTCGTCGTCGATAACCTTGCGCACCACGCGGCCGGCCATGAGCGAGCTGCTTTGCGTCAGTTCCTGGTCCAGGAACCGCTCGTAGTGACCAAGGTCGAGGTCGGTTTCGGCCCCGTCTTTGGTAACGAAGCATTCGCCGTGTTCGGCCGGGTTCAGCAGACCGGCGTCGACGTTCAGGTACGGGTCGAGCTTCTGGAGGTTTACGGTGAGACCGCGGGCTTTGAGGAGGTTGGCGATAGAGGCGGCAGTGATGCCCTTCCCCAGCCCGGAAAGCACACCACCTGTTACAAATACAAACTTCGTCTGTTTGCTCGCTGCCACGTCTTCTCCCTTTTCTTTACCCTAAATACTACGCTATCGCTTGCGATTCAGCAAGCAGAATCCATCAGGGAGGGGCTCGCCACATCCTGCGGCCCCGCGACTGCGCGTGAACAAGCATAGCTTGTTCCGGCAGGTCGCCTTGCAGCTAGCCACTGGCTCGCTTCACCCTCCCAACTTGTCTCGAAATGAATTCGAGATAGGTCTCCCTCCCCCTAAAGTACGGCTATCGCCTTGTTCGCTTTGCTCATAGACGGAGGCGTACGAAGGGATATTGCTTAAGTTAGGCTGAGGTTAGATATCTATGCTAGAGGTCCAACCTCTAGCATAAGCGGTTTCGTAAGTGATGCATCGCGCTTAAGGCGCTTGAGCTTGGGCTCTAGGCACTAAGCACTATATATCGACTGGGCGGCGGAGGAATTCGTCCATGTCCGTGACACCCAAACGGGCCCAAGCCTTGACACGGTCTTTTTCGATGGTGACCTGCGAAACCATGGCGTGGTCGTTTGAGGGTTCGAGCACATATATGCGTGTATCTTTGAACGGATGGCGCAGGGTGCGCAAGTTGGTCTGGAACATGTGCTGGTTGGTCGGCAGTTCCCGCCGGACAGCGTCCGGCTGCTTGGCGAAATAGCGTACCATCCGGTTGACCATCTGGTCGTGCGAGCGTTCGAGCACATAGCTCTGCGTGCTGCGGCTCATGACGACCACGATGTCGGTACAGCCGAGCTTGTGCGCCACATCTATGGGCAGCAGGTCTGCGATGCCGCCGTCCACGTACCATTTGCTGCCTATTTTGACCATGCGGTCGTACAGCAACGGCAGCGCGGCCGTCGCCCGGAACTCCTCGTATATGTCCATGAACATATTGTGGTTGGAAATGACCTTTTTGCGGCCGCTGGAAGCCTTCGTCACCACGATGTGCAGGTTGCTGTGGGCGTGCAGCAGCTTTTCGGCGTCGATAGGCCGTTTGTGTTTGAGCACCACGTCGACCAGGTAGTCGATGTCGACGCGCTTTTCGCGGCGCAGCAGGTTCACGAAGTTCTTGTTCGTCAGGCTGTCGGTGTAGGTTTTGGTCATTTCCCGCTCGCCAGCAATGAAATAAGCGCCGTTTATCGCACCAGCGCTGGCGCCGACCACGTGGTCGAAGGTGTCGTTAAAACCGTACTCCACCAGCGGCGTGAGCGCGCCCGCCACGTACGCGGCGCGCATACCGCCGCCCTGAAGCACCAGCCCGAACACCCGTTTTCCGTCTTTTTTGTCTTTGTGCGCCTGCAACAGGTCGTAAAGAGTTGTCATTGGTTATATGATAGCACCAGGCTTAGATGTTCTATTTAGTAAGATACGCGGTGGCGGCGTCGAGCTGGGGGTCGGCTTTGTTCTTGTAGTCGTCTTCGGTCATTTTGACCGTCTGGTCCGGCGTAATGCCCTTTTTGTTGATGTTCTGGCCGTTCGGGCGGTTCCAGCTAGCCACAGTGACCTTCAGGCTGCTGCCGTCGTTGAACGGGATAATCTGCTGTTCGACACCTTTGCCATAACTCTTTTCGCCGATGATAGTTGCCGCCTTGTTGTCGTGCAGCGCCGCAGCCGTGATTTCGGACGCCGAAGCCGAACCGCCGTTCAGGAGAACTACCGTCTGCTTGCCCTGCAGCGGGTTCGTGCCGGTCGCCCGCAGTGTGTCCACGACGGTATCGCCGCGCTTTTCCTGCATGATTGTCGCGCCCTTCGGCAGCCACAGGCTGCTGACGTTCACTGCCGCGTCTACCAGGCCGCCCGGGTTATCGCGCAGGTCCAGGACAACTTTGGTTACCCCGGCTTTTTCGAACGATGTGACTGCTTCTTGCGCCAGGCTGAACGTATTGTCGCTGAACTGGTTTATTTGCAGATAGCCGATGTTGCCGTCCAGTATCTTCGAGGTTACCGAGGGAACAGTTATATCGTCGCGAGTAATAGTAACTTTCAGCGTTTCCGATTTGTTACGTACGAGCGTCAGGGTTACCTGAGTTCCCTTGGGGCCGCGGATTTTCGTGACCGCGGCCTGGGCAGTCATACCGCTGGTAGATTCGCCGTCTATGGCCGCGATGATATCCTGGGCGCGGACTCCCGCCGCCTCGGCCGGCGAACCAGCTATCGGCGCCACGACGATGACATTGCCGTCGGCGTCTTGGTCGAGCTGCGCGCCGATGCCCGTAAACGTCCCTTGCAACTGGTCGTTGAACGACTGCGATTCTTTAGCAGTAAAGAACTGCGTATAGGGGTCGCCGGTGGAGTTCGCCAGGCCGTGCTTCAAGCCGTCCATGACCTGCTGCTCTGTCAGCGTGCCGTTGTAGTTCTGGCGGAGTGCCGAATAGACTTCGTTGATGGAGCTGAAGTCGAGCCGGGCCGGAAGCCCGGTCTGGTTCGTACGCTGACCTGCCACGCGGATGGTACCGTTGCCGGTAAACACACCGAGCGTAAAGACAGCTGCGGCCATGACGACCAGCAGGCCGTAGAATTTCAGATGCCGCTTACCGCCGGCTTTTGGCGCACCGGTTTCCGCGGTTTTTGTTCCCTCTTTTGTCATTAGCGCTATTATACCAAACCTGCCGGACGACTGCACGGACGGTTTTCCGAGATTCTCCAGCAAATCTTAACCAGCTAAGAATTTTCAAGTTTCAATTTTGCAATTTTCATTCAATTTTCAAGGCCCAAGGTTCCAGTTTTCAAACACAACTCACCCTATTGTCATGCTGAACTTGTTTCAGCACCCATGCCTTCATATGAGCGTCCGTGCCACCGCATGGGTCCTGAAACGACCCTGAATCAAGTTCAGGGCTTCGCTTCGCTGCGGTTGGACAGGATAACAGAGCGGGCACGTTTGAGGCCTTGAAAATTGATTCATTGAGCCTTGAATGAAAATTGCAAAATTGAAAAATTGAAAATTTCTCTAGAAGTGAATGAACCAGAGGCCTGCAGGATTCAGGTTCGAGCGAGTCGAATACGTACCGTTCAAGCTGGCATTGTACTGCGAAATGTTTATCGTGCCGTCGCCGTTCACGCTTTCCACATACATTGCATGGCCGTAGTAACCGGCGTTGCTGATGGCGACATCGCCGGGGCGCGGGTTCTGGTCGACGGGGATACCCCAGGCGCGGGCGTTATCGTCCCACTGGTTAGCGTTGCCTATCCCGCCCCAGTACGGCATGTAGCGGCCGCTGGCAGCCACGCGGAAGGCGGTGTAGCTGACACATTCGCGGTTGTACATACCCCAGTTGTCGATGACGCTGTCTTGCGGGATTTCACACCACCGGGCCGGATACCCACCGCCACAGGCCGGACCGCTGCCAGCGCTACCGATAAAGCGGGCGTTCGCCGCAATCTGCGCCTGACGCAAACTCTGGATTTGCGAGTTGTTGCTGGCAATCTGTTGGTTGTACGTCGCCTGCTGACCTTCGTTATACGCGAGCAAGCTGTTCTGCTCCGCCTGGGTGCTCGCCAGTTGGCTCTGCTGATTCTTTTGGTCGGCAAGTAGTTTTTCGACTTGGGCTTTCTGGTCCTGCAACTGCTTCTGCAGGGCGGCGATTTTCTTGAGCGTATCCTGGATGTTGTTCTGGACACGAGTACGGAACTCTTGCTTGTCGACGAAGTCACTCAGGTTCTTGCTGGTCGCGAGCATTTCGAGCGTACTCGGCGTGCCATCGACATACCCGGATTTCACATTGGCCGCCAGAACGGTTTTCTGGTGGTCGATTTCCTGCTGGCTTTCGACGATTTTCGCCTGCAGGTCTTGCTGCTGGGCAACGTTGGCGTCGATAGCTGCTTGCAACGCGTTTATCTGCTGCTGTAGTTTGTTTATGGCGTCCTGGTAACTGGCGGCCTGCGCCAAAAGGTCGCTCAGGGCTCCGCGGCTGGCGCTGTTCTGCTGCTGCAGCGTATTGATTTGCTCGTCGTACTGGTCGGCGCGGACGTATGCAGTCAGGCCCGGCAGCAGCGCGCTGCCCATGAGTATAAATGCCGAAAGACCGAGCATGACGGCCGTAAGACGAGACGAGATAGTGAGAGAGACTTTTTTGGTTTTCATAACGGTTTTTTTGTTGCTGAAACCTGGTCTTATACTATCACGCTTATGCAAAATTTTCAACCCCCTTACCCTATTTGATGAGCTTAAAACCTGTCTGCGCGAGTGCAGTTTGGGATGGAAAGCGAGCACCGGAATGGAGGCGTATTAGAAATACGACGGAATGAGGAACGGAGCTTTACGCCCAAAATGTGCCGCGCAGACAGGTTTTATTTCTTTGGTGTCTTGAATTTTAAGTACCGCCGCGTGGCTATGATAGACGATGCAGCACCTATAAGTATACCAAGCCCGAGCTGCACCGCCAAAAGTAACCAGTAGTGGCTTTCGAAGAACTTCTGGCTGTAGGTTATATCGAGCAGCCCGAAGCTGGTCGCCTGCAGGCTGCTGCTGGCCGTGACGAAAATGGCGTTGATAATGAGTACCGACGCGATAGCCGACAGTATGCCGTAGATAATGCTTTCGACCACGAACGGCCCGCGAATGTACGTCGTGCTGGCGCCCAGCAGGCGCATAATCTGGATTTCGTCGCGCCGGTTAAAAATGGCCATCTGGATGGTATTGAAAATAATGAGCACCGAGATAAACGCGAAGACTAGTACCGCTACCACGCCCGCCCGGCGCATGATGTTCGTGGCGTGCGTAATCTTATCTATCGCCGCGCGACGGTCACCGCTGTCGCTGGCCGGGTCGGATTGCAGCTTGGCGATATCGGGCTGTTCAACAAACGAGCGGATTTGGTTGATTTGGTTCAGGTCTACGGGCTTTATCTGGACGGTGGCCGGCAGCGGGTTGTTCGTTTCGCTTATGGCCTGGAGCAAGGCTTCGTTCCCGGCGTTCTGTTTCATGTATTCTTGCCGCGCCTGCTCTTTCGTCAGGTACGTCACACTTGCGACGCTCGGCTGGGCTTCGAGCTTGCGCACCAGGTCTTTCGTCTGGGCCGGCGTGACATCGTCTTTCAGGTACAGCGAGATGTTTATTTTATCAGTTATCTGTGCGACCGTGTTGCCGAACGTGGCGTTGACGATGACCGAAAACAGGATGATGGTGAGCGTAATAATCATGATAGCCATGGCGGCGATAGCCAGCCACAGCCCGCGCACGAAGTTCACCATACCGGTGCGGATGATGCGGCCGAGGGTTATGAGCTTGCGCTTCACTGGCAAAATCTCCGATTTCGCAGAAATGTGAAATGTGAAATGTGAAATGTGACGTCGTTGTCGCATACCTTACTCATATTTCTCTTTTCACATTTCATATTTCAATTGTCCTACTTATACGTGGCGCCGGCACGGTCGCTAGCGATGCGGCCATGCTGTATGGTTATGACGCGCCGCTTCAGCTTGTTGACGATTTCCTGGTTGTGCGTGGTTAGCAACACCGTGGTACCGTAGCGGTTGATTTTTTCGAGCACCTTTATAACGTCCCAGGCATGCTTCGGGTCTAGGTTGCCGGTCGGCTCGTCGGCGATAAGGATTTTGGGCTGGCGCACGATGGCGCGAGCGATGGCGACACGCTGACGCTCACCACCGGAGAGTTCCATGGGCATGCGCTTGGCTTTGTCCTTCAGGTTCACGATGTCGAGCACCTTCGGCACCGTATTGTTGATTTCTTTGGTGCTGACGCCGACAATTTCGAGCGCGAAGGCGACGTTTTCGAACACCGTGCGGTTTGGCAGCAGTTTGAAATCCTGGAACACCGTGCCGACTTTACGGCGCAGCAGCGGTATGTGCTTGTCTGGCAGCTTGTCGTAGTCTATGCCGCCGACGATTATCTTGCCGCTCGTGGGGCGTTCCTCGCGCGTCAGCAGTTTGAGCAAGGTGCTCTTCCCTGCGCCCGACTGGCCGACGACGATGACGAATTCCTTCGGTTCGACGTGCAACGAAATACGGTCCAAAGCTGGCCCCAAATTTTTATTGTAGGTCTTCGTTACCCTGTCCAGCAAAATCATTAGCACTATTATACCCCGAGCTCGACATATCTGTCGAGCTCTCCTCTAAGGGAGGGGGCTGGCCACATCCTGCGGCCCCGCAACTGCGCGTCGGCAAGCATAGCTTGCCCGGCAGATTGCCTTGCAGCGAGCCACTGGCTCGCTTCACCCTCCCAACATGTCTCGAAGTGAATTCGAGACAAGGTCCCCCTCCTCCTAAAGTTCGGGCTTACGCCCTCGTTCGCTGCGCTCATAGACGAAGGGATATTGCTTATGTTGGACTGAGGTTATTATGGCAGAGATGTGTGGCTATGTCCGAGACCGTAACCGGTTTATACTGAAATATGTCGTGCAAAAAATAAAACCCATTTCGTTCCCGTACACCCTGACCATCCCCGGCCTTCTTTCGTACTACACGATGCTTGCCGTACTATTGGCACTTATGTTCAGCCGGAAGAGTGCTTTCTGGTACAACCTGCCGCCCGCCCTGCACACCTGGGGCTCGCACGTGTCGAACCTATCCATAAGTTGCATGCTCTACCTGACGATTGGGCTTATATGGACACTGCAGGGCGCGCCGCCAAAAGTCCTAGCCTGGCTGGGCGTAGTGCTTATTGCGGCTAACTTTGTCGTCGAGCTTTTTATCTCCGTCGTAAATACACGCGATGTCGTCGATGCGCTCTTCGGGGTCGCCGGCGTACTGCTGGGCGGGCTGTGCCTATACTTCCTTCGCAACATGAAGCGCGAACTCAAGCACTGAGCTTACTGCACTGAGTCTTTGGCGTCGCCCAGCGAGTCAGCAGTCGTATCACGAAGGGGGTCGTTTGCCTGGGCGCTGGCGGCCGTGGCGGCCGCATCTTGCTGGGCGGCCGTCGGCTGAGGCGCTACCTGAACATGCGTCAGCGGGTCGTTTGCGAGCGAATCGTCTGCTACTGTCTGGGCAGGGTCAGGCTGCACTGCGGCCGCTGCAGCGGGCGGGTGAAAATCTAAGGGGTCGGGCGCTGGCGCATCGACATAGTAGTCGGTAAACTTTTCTTTTACTTGCTCGTTCGCTTCCTCGCGAATATCATCCGGGTCAGAGAGTGGTTGGATAACTTTAGTCATACGAGCATTGTAGCACTAACTACTTATCCGGAAAATTCGTCCGGCCATCCGGCGAGTGCCGGCAGGCTCCCGGAAAAAATATCTATACCATATTTTAAAAATTACGGGGTCTGACCCTGTAATCTGTTGCTTTGTTACTCTGGCTTTGGTCTTGGCTGCGGCGGGTGGCGGGTACTAGAGGATGACAAGTTTGTCGCCGAAGATTTCTTGGAAGACGGCGAAGTCTTGGTCGTAGGTCACCAGCGTATCGCCGTCTTCGCGCGCCAGCGCCGCAATCCAGATGTCGTTGTCGGACAACACCCTGCCCTTACTGCGCGCAAAGACTTGCAGCTCACCATACGTCAAAGTCGTCGCTACGTTCGGCTGCAGTATTGTAACATCGGCTCGGTTCATAAAATCAGCCAGGAGCGCTTCGTTTTCGATGAACTTCGTACCTTTGATAAAACCCGTACGCAGTTCGGCTATAACCGGCAGAGGCAATCCTATCTGGGTACTCGTACGAAGCAGCTCAGCTACCTTCGCGTCACGAAGCAGAGGGACACCATAGGTGTTCGTATCGATAATCATACAATCACAGCTCGCCCTTGGCGCGCAGTTCGGCCTCCTGAGCCCGTAACCACTGCTTCTCTTCCCGTTCATTGCGTTGCAAGATTTCGTAAGTCTCATCGTCCATCGAACCGATGAACCATTGCAAAGTTTCCAGCACTGTAGGCTGGGCTTCACGCTCTTTTTGCGCGCTACGGGAAAGTTCGTCGATGACCGTCTGGTTCAGGCTTTTACCAGTCTGCGCGGCACGCTTCCGCAGATACCGGTTGACCGGTTCGGGTAGGTTCCGAAGCGTAATTTGTGGCACGTTCGATTTCATACTTCCACATTAGCATGCATGCATGCACTCTGTCAACCCACTCGCCTACTCCACCACATTTTCAAATTTTCAGGGCCAGATCCTTACTGGCCCTAAACAAGTACGTCCGCAATAGGCATACGAGCAACCACCTGCTCCATATCCTCTATGGCAACCACCGGTACGTCTAGGCCGTGCTCCGAGAGCATCGTTTGGGTTTCTACCATACGCTCGACTGGCACCTCAACGTGGACCAAGCGACTCAAGGAAATTGGTTTGTCGGTACGGACCTCGCGCGTGGCAGCGATAGCGGCCGAAGTCTTTATGGTCGGTACCTGGTCGTCAAACCCAAGGAGAATCGGATAGTTACCTGGGATATCAGAGCCGACCCCGAACGCATAGAGTTCATTAACTTTACGGGTGGTGGTTTTTTGCTTCCAAGACTGCGGCAATTGCGCATGACGATTGCGAGCCTCTGCAAGCAACGCTTTAGTACCAGCCCTAACCCCATCGGGGTGTTTCTGTGCTTCGCGATAGCCATGCGTTAAAGCAGCCCTCACGACATAGAAGTTTGCTAATGTCTGAGCTGGCAGCAGACGCTCAAGCGCCGCAGGGTTGTCACTGTGCATATCGGCATATGCCAAGGCATATGCACGCTTTTTGGCAAGCGAGACGGTTTCTGTCATACCCAGGTCCGGGTCGAACGGGTCAAGCGAGGGACGCAATTCACCCTGCTCTAAAATACCACCAAATACATCGACTATTTTGCCGCCGTGCCGCTGATAACGGCCTGTTCCATGCCAATACGTTGTGCTTTGCAAAAGTTCAGCATCGCTATTCAGTTTTTCCGGTGCGACTGGTCGTAATGGGAACCGGCGTGCAGCAATAGCACCAAGATGTTTCAAAGCCTGTTTGGACAAGCGACTACCGCCACGCTCTGTGAGTATGCCCGATGCAGCAATCGCCGTTACGGTAGCATCCTCGCGTTTCATAGGTAATGCTTCACGAATTGATTTTACAGTAGTCATGGTTTTTTGTATTTGTGCCTATAAAAACATTAGCACAATATTGCAAAAATTGCAACTATTTGCCGAGGGTGTGGTCGAGGTAGGCGGTGATGAAGGGGTCGAGGTTGCCGGCGAGGACGTCGTCTGGGTCGCTTGAGGTATAGCTGGTGCGGAGGTCTTTGACTTGTTTGTAGGGATGCAGGACGTAGGAGCGGATTTGGTTGCCCCAGGCGGCTTGTTCGTTCGGGCCTTTGAGCTCGCCCACTTTTTCGGCGTGCTGCTCTAGCTGTAGCTGGGCGAGACGTGAGCGCAGAATGGTCATGGCGGTTTCACGGTTCTGCAGCTGCGAGCGTTCGTTTTGTATGGCGACGACTATGTTTGTTGGCAAGTGCGTGATGCGGACTGCGCTGTCAGTGGTATTCACGCTTTGGCCACCGTGGCCGCCACTACGGTAGACGTCGATTTTCAGGTCTTTTTCGTCTATTTCGAGCTCTTCTGGCGCGTCGATTTTGGGTGTAATTTCTACTTTGGCGAAACTGGTTTCACGGCTTTCGGCGTTGAACGGGCTCAGGCGCACCAGGCGGTGCACACCGTGCTCGCCCTTCAGCTTGCCATACGCGAACGCGCCGGAGATTTCGAGCATGATGCTTTTGAGTCCGCCCTGCTCTGCTGCCGATTCTTCGATGGTCGTAACCTGCCAGCCTTGGGTTTCGGCGTAGCGCACGTACATGCGCAGCAGCATGCCCGCCCAGTCTTGGGCATCGGCGCCTCCCGCCCCAGCGTGAATACCGAGTATGGCGTCGTGGTCGTCGTACGGGCCGCTGAATTTCAACTCTTCTTTGAGTTCTAGGAACTGGGAATTGGCAGTTTGCAACTGGTTCGCAAGGTCTGCTTCGAGACTGTCGTCGCCGAGTGCAAGCAACTCCCGTACATCGGCAACCGACTGCTTCACCGCCTGCCATGGGGCCAGACGCTTGTCGAGTGCAGCTTGTTCGCGGACGATTTTCTGGGCACGGTCGTTATCTTGCCACAACCCGGGGTCGTTCGCAGCGGTGTCGAGTTCGGCTTTGTGAGCTTCGAGCTTGGCGAAGCCGATGCGTGTCAGGGCATCGTCGAGCTGGGATTGCAAGGTTTGGGCTTCGGCTGTGAGTTGTTCCATGTTCTTATTCTATAGTATTGCGAGTTTTCAATGCTTATTTGGCCACAATCGCTCAGCGATACCGCATGGGTCCTGAAATAAATTCAGGATGACGCAGGGAGAAAGTTCAGTCGTTGGACTGGTGCTGCTGCCAGAGGATAGCCAGCTGTTTGTTCAGGCTCTGAGCCAACGCCGGGTCGCATTTGCCGTACAGGCCCAGGCCGCCGACACTGTCGGTAAACATCGCCCGGGTGACATCGACTATCGACTGCTTGGTGACCGCCTGTATGCGTTCCGGGATTTTGTAATAATCGTCGACGAACTCGTCGAAGAAATAGCGGCCGGTGTAGCCCAGGGCCGTGCTGGAAACCGTCTGTGCGCTGCGCTGGAACCGGCCGATACAGTACGCCTGGGCGGCTTCGATATCCGCCTCGGCAATCTCGCCGCTAAAGAGGTTGCCGAGCTGCTCGGTGACGATTTCGAACAGTGCGGGCGCGTTCGCCACCGACACCTGGCTGCCGAACCACAGGTTGCTGCTGAGCTTTATCTGCTGGTAGCCGCTGTTCATGCCGTACACCAGACCGCGCTCGCGGGCAGTACCGAGAATCTTGCTATAAAGCGTTTCGGTCAGCACGGCGTTGACGATGCCCAGCGCATCGACTTCGTGCTCTTCGAGCCGGCGGTTCAGGAACGTGTCGATGTAGAAGTACATTGTATCGACCGTGTCGTTCGGCAGGCAGACCGGCTTTTTGAGCGGCTTAACCATTTCATCGGGCATGGCAAACCGTTCGCCGCGCGGCAGTTCGATGTTTTCGAGCATGCCTATCAGTGTCTGGTGACGCTGCTTGGTCAGGTTGCCGGCAATAACGAAACGCAAGTTGTCGGTGGTGTGGGTACGACGGTAATGCTGCCGCACGTCTTCTACGGTGACATTGTCCATAAGTTCCAGACGCGTCTTGTCGCTTTCTGCCACCAAACCGTACGCCTTGCGGGTTGCGGCGCCCAGCTGACGGTAGTGGTTGTTCGCGCGCGCAGCCAGCTCTTCGCGGACGTTACCGGCTTCGGCATCGAACTCTTCTTGTAGGAACAGTGGCTTTTCTATGGCCAGGATGAGCAGCTTCGTTACCCGCTCCCATTCGAAATCGGCGCATTCGGCCTCGTAAATAATGTCATAGACATCGGTGCTGGCGTTGCTGTACGCACCGTTCTTTTCGACCTCCGCCTGGAAATCACGCGCTCGCGGGAACTTGTCGTTTGCGCCAAGCAGCACATGCTCCATAAGATGCGGCGCCTCCCACTTGTCGTGCTCGACCAGGTATTCGCCAGCCCGAAAATTGAAATACACGTCGAGCACCGTGGCGTCGGGCACGTGGACGAACAGGCCTTTGGCGCCGTTTTTCAGTTTTATTTCTTCGACAATATGCTTCATGACTAGGGTTTAGGGTTTAGGGTTTAGGGTTTAGATGCCTACGCCCTAAACCCTAGCCCCTATGCCCTACTTTCTTTTCCTCGCTTTGGCTTTGCGCTGGCGCTCGGCTTTGTTGGCCTTTTGGCGCGCCTTGCTGGTGCTCTTGGCTTTGGTTTTCTTTTCGCCAAAATCGCTCTCGTCGAATTCGCCGCCTTCGGCCATAATCTGTCCGGCATTGCTTATGGAACCACGGGCGGCACGGGTCAGTTCGGTCTCTATAGGCTGCTCGAGTTCGCTTTCTTCCACTGGTTCGGCGTGGAAAATGGTGCGGACTACGTCGTGGCGCAGAGTGTTCTGCATGTCCTCGAAAATCATCTGGCCACGGCGGCGGTATTCTACCAACGGGTCGCGCTGGCCGACGCTCATCCAGTGGATGCCTTCGCGCAGGTGGTCCATGTTTTCGAGGTGCTGCATCCACAGCGTGTCGAGAATCTGCAGGTAAATGTCACGCTCCATTTTGCGCATCATATCGGTGCCGAACGTCTTTTCGCGGTTATTATAGAGCTCTTTGGCTTCCTCTACGAGTACGTTCGCAACCTTGTCGGCAGATGTCGCGAAAATACGGTCCAGCGCCGGTTCGTCGACCGGCAGCATTTCGCGGACGGTCGGCTCGAAATCGTCGGTCAGGCGCAGCGGGCTTTCACCGAGCAATTTCATTTCGGCTTCTATATACGCTTTGACGCGCTTGCTGATGTCGTCGGACTTCAGGACTTCCTTGCGCATAGCATAAATGGCTTTGCGGTGGCGGTTCATGACGTCGTCGTACTGGACGACGTTCTTGCGCTGGTCGAAGTGGAAACCTTCGACTTTCTTCTGGGCGCCTTCCAGGCTGCGGGAAATGAGCTTGTTTTCGATAGGCACGTCGTCTTCGACCTTCAGCTTGTTCATGATACCCGAAATCCGTTCACCGCCGAAGATACGCATCAGGTCGTCTTCGGTACTGACATAGAACTGCGTCGTACCCGGGTCGCCCTGGCGGCCGGCGCGGCCACGCAGCTGGTTGTCGATGCGGCGGCTTTCGTGACGCTCGGAACCAAGCACGAACAGACCGCCCAGGTCTTTGACGCCCTCGCCAAGCACGATGTCGGTACCACGACCAGCTATGTTGGTAGCCAAAGTTACAGCACCCTTCTGCCCTGCCTGCGCCACGATTTTCGCTTCACGTTCGTTGTTTTTGGCGTTCAGCACCTGGTGCGGCACACCGGCTTTGGTGAGCGCGTTGCTCAGCCGCTCGTTCTTCTCGATAGAGGCGGTGCCGATAAGCACCGGCTGTCCCTTGGTGTGCAGTTCTTCGACTTCTTTGACGATGGCTTTGAATTTGGCCGTTTCGTTGCGGTAAATGCGGTCGGTTCGGTCTTCGCGGGCCATCTTGCGGTTCGGCGGTACTTCGACGACGTCAACTTTGTAAATCTGGTGGAATTCTTCGCTTTCGGTCATGGCCGTACCGGTCATGCCGCCGAGTTTGTCGTATAAGCGGAAGTAGTTCTGGAACGAGATGGTTGCCAGCGTCATGCTTTCCTGCTGCACCTCGACGCCTTCTTTGGCCTCGATAGCCTGGTGCAGGCCTTCGTTGTAACGGCGGCCGGCGAGCAAACGACCGGTGAATTCGTCGACGATGACGATTTCGCCGTCTTTGGTTACGACATAATCTTTATCTTTTTTGAACAAAGTTTGTGCTCGGAGTGCTTGCTCCAGGTGGTAAATTGTTCGGATGTTTTCGCTGGCGTAGATGTTGTCTATGCCGAGGATTTTCTCGATTTTGTCGACGCCCTTGTCGTTTAGCACAACAGTCTTGCGCTTTTCGTCGACTTCGTAGTCTTCTGCCTTTAGCTGGCGCACGGTGCGAGCGAACTGCTGGTAGGCAGAACCTGGCGTCACACTTGGCGCGCTAATGATAAGCGGCGTGCGGGCTTCGTCGATAAGGATGGAGTCGACTTCGTCGACAATGGCGAAGTTAAGGTCGCGCTGGCGCAGCTGGTCGGTTTCGCGGACCATGTTGTCGCGCAGGTAGTCGAAGCCGAATTCGTTGTTGGTGCCGTACGTAATATCGGCAGCGTAGGCTTCCTGGCGGGTGCATGGCTTCAGGTGACGGAAGCGTTCGTCTTCATGCTCTTCGTTCGTAAACTTAGGGTCATAAATGTATGAGTGGTCCGCCAGAATGACAGCAGTCGAAAGGCCCATGAAATAAAAGACTTGGCCCATCCAACCGGCATCGCGCTGCGCCAGATAGTCGTTGACCGTCACCACATGTACACCTTTGCCGCTGAGCGCGTTCAGGTACACCGGCGCAGTGGACATGAGCGTCTTGCCTTCGCCGGTTTTCATTTCGGCCACGTTGCCTTCGTGCAGGACCATGCCACCGATGAGCTGGACATCGAAGTGCCGCTGTTTGATGGTGCGGTTGGCAGCCTCGCGGACTACTGCGAACGCGTCGGGCAAGATGGCGTCGAGTGAATCTTTTTCGAGGCGTTTCTGCAAGACCTTGGTCTGCTCTTGCAGCTTGGTGTCGCTCATTTTCTCGTATTTTTCGGCCAGCGCGTTCACTGCTGCGACACGCTTGCGCAGACGCTTGATGGTCTTTATCTGCGGGTCGCCAAGCAGCTTTTTCAGTAGTCCATTCATGGGTCTAGTACATACTCCTCTTGCCTCTAGTTTTCAGTTATGTGTTATTGTACCCTCTTTTTGCCGGATATGCGAGGTTTTCCGAAGGAAAATCAAAGAACGACGGGCAATGAACAATGAACAGCCTTCGTTCGCGAATGCCCGGGCTGGCATTTTAGGCGCTCAGGCTTATGAGCCGCGCTCATTGTTCATCGTTCTTTGCCCTTCGCGAGATAGCCTAGCTACTCTTCTGATTCGATACCGTCCGAGTACGAGCCCCTGCCGAACGCCCTGCCGATTTTGTGCCGCAAGCGTGCCGGTTCGTGTTTGGACTTGTACTCCGCAATCTGGTGTTGGACGCTCGCCACCGCTACGTCGAACGCCGCGTACATATGCTCGGTGGTTTCCCGCGCGTGCAATGCCGCCTTGGGCAAATACAGCGTCAGGTCACAGGTCGCGCTCTGCTTGGTTTTGCTGGGCGACTGCTTCAGCCGCACGTCCGCCTGGGCGCTTTCGCGAGCTGCCCGCGGAATGTATTTTTCCAGTTCTTTCACTTTTTTCCGGATGTAGCGTTCCAGCTTTGGCGTCAGCTCGAACTTTTCGCTGGTGATGACGACAGCCAATTGCGGTTCAAGCGCCATCGCTACAGTACTTCCCTACCGCCCATATATGGCCGCAATACTTCCGGCACAGCCACGTCGCCTTCGGCAGTCTGGTAGTTTTCTAGGATACCGACTAATGGACGCTGCGAAAACGCCGTGGCGTCGTTGGTATGTGCGAGCTCGACCGTTCCACCCTGACGACGGACACGAGTTTTCATGGCACGCGTCTGGTAGTCGCCTATATAATCGGCTGTGTGTGTTTCGCGGTATGTGTTTTGGCTGGGCAGCCACACCTCTACATCGACACCCTTGGCATTTGGTCTGCCGATGTCAGCCGTACATTTTTCGAGCACGTGATATGGTAATCCGAGTTGTTGTGTCAGATATTCCTGGATAGCGACCAGGAAGAGATGTTCATCATAGCTGGTTTCGGCCGTCGTGAAGCTCTCCATTTCCAGTTTATTGAACTGGTGCAGGCGGAAAATACCTTCAGTGTCTTTGCCGTAGGTGCCTGCTTCGCGGCGGAAAGCCGTGGTGTACCCGACATAACGGATGGGCAGGTCGGCTTCACTCAGGATTTCATCGAGATATATCGGCGCGATGGTGTGCTCGGCGCTGGCATTCAGCCACAGGTCTTCGTCTTCGATCTTGTAGGTTTGTTCCTGGCGGTTCAACCGGCCAGTGGCTTCGAAGACCGCCTGCTTAGCGGCGGCAGGCGGCAGTATTGGGATGAATGGTTTTGTGCTTACCTGTAACCCTGCGGCTTCTGCAATTTTTTTCAATGTCGTCTCGCTCGTCAGTACGTCCATAGCGAAACGCCACAGGGCCATTTCCAGCAACACCAAATCACCCATCGTGTACACGAAGCGACTGCCGGCGATTTTGGCGCCACGTTCTTTGTCAAGCCAGCCTTTGGCTTCGGCGATTTCGGCGTGGTTTTTGGGCGTGAAGCCGAACTCCGGCTTATCGCCCCAGACGCGGATTTCCACGTTTTCGTCCTCGGTTAAACCCACTGGGACCTCGTCGAGCGGCATATTGGGCACTTTTTTGAGCAGTGGCCAGAACTTGTCTTCCACGGCAGTGAGTTCAATCTCGCGGGCGGCGATTTCTTCTTTGAGCTGCTTGCCTTGTTCTACCTGTTCGGGCGAAGGCTTTTGGCCTTTCATTTCAGCCGTCAACGCATTGCGTCGAGCACGCAACTCTTCTATCTGTGTCAGTTTGCTACGACGCTCGGTGTCGAGCTCCAGCAGTTCGCCGATGTTTACTTTGTAGCCTTTTTCTTCCGACTTCCGCTGTACGGTTTCGGCATTGTCGCGGATGAATTGTATATCTAGCATAGCTACCAGTATACCTTACTTAGGCTTGGAGAAATGGTGTCGTCAGACGTGCACGAGCTGCAACCTCGCCCAAGACAGTGACAAGCATAGGGTCGGCGACCACTTCCCGGGTTCGCATCGATTGGACAAAATCTTCTCCCACTACACCGTCGTACTCATATGGAACACTGAGACGCAGCAGATTACCGTCATCGGTCAGCCCGTGGCTGACACCTTCAGACCTAAGCCCTCCCGCAATTCCGTACACACGCGGGTCGAGAGTTATCACATTGAGCGGTGCTACGAATGAGCGAGAAGATACCGCTGGCGTAAAGCTAAAACCCGACCCCAGCATGATATCCGGTTGCGCGTAGCGCACAATTGATAGGTAACGCTTCGGCACATCCTCTACGAAATATGCCGCCTTAGCGAGCGCTACAAGCACATCGGCATTCGTGGTATCACGCTCTCGTGCAGCCCGACGCGCTTCGGCGCCTTGTCCTGAAAACCAATTCATATACGTTCCGTTATTTGCATTTAATATAGCATTTATACGACCATTGTCAAGGTTAACTGCAGTCAGGGCAACTGCATTCTCCCCAACCCCTAGGCCTTGACGGCAAACAAAAAAGGCCTGCATACTTTTGGTTGTAACACTAAAATAAACAAGGCCTTTTTCTATGGGCAATAGTACTATGC
>JBDHUJ010000003.1:0-57117 GCA_039809105.1 Saccharimonadales bacterium (SeqCode) | reverse complement strand
ACGTAGTCCGGGGAGACAAAGTGAGGAAGATAGGCATAAAGGCCAGCCTGAAGAAAGCGGGCAGGAGTACAGCATACATGGAGTATCTACTGGGGATGTAGGGGCATATGCGATTGCCCTGGTGAGGTAACTTATTAAACTTTAGCACAATATTTGTTTTTAGTCAATTTCAGTATGAATACGCCAGCTTACACCTGTTGCATTTTTTTGCTTTCCTTGCTAAAATTACCCCTGTTGTATTCTCTGCGCTGCCTGCAGCCAAGGGAAAAGAGCAGCCGGAGCGACGAATTCATTTCGGCGCCCTGCGCACTGAGAAAAACCGTAGGTTTGTCTCATTACCCCAGGCGGGGGCTCGTAGTGAAGTTGGCCTATCACGCCTCCCTGTCACGGAGGAGATCGCCGGTTCGAATCCGGTCGGGCCCGCCAAACCAGATTTCGGTCTGAATGACGCAATAAGTCGAGTGGACGCCTAGGTGTTAACTCGACTTTTTTGTTGGTCAAATACCAGTTCGAACCTAGAAACATCATAAGCCGTCGCCGTTCCTCGTCATTTGCCATCTCAAAAACGTCACCAATGTTGGTCACACCGGCAAATGTCTCCTTAGCCAGTTCTAACCACCTTGCGGCATCAGTATTTGCGCCTTCAAGGAGTTCGGTAGTTCTAGCCAACATAGCTTCATGCTTTTCGGCCCGAACCTTATAGCGCTCGTCAGTTATAATGCCGCGCTCTAGTTTCTCGTCCAAGACATCAAGCGCCTTTTGAGCTTCTTTCCTCTCGCGAAGCCACTGCGGCTTGTACTGGTTCTTCTTGCTTATGTAGTCGCTGTAGTAGTGCTCTAGCCAATTATTACATTCGGCACCATCGGTTTGTGAGATCTCATATTCTTGCATACGAGATTTGATCTCTTGCCCAATCAGAACACTTGATAACTGCGGTTCCTGGCACTTGATATTCCTATTTTTCTTAGTACAGGTGTAAAAGACGTATTCGGCAGACTGACCGCCTGCAAGCTTCTTTGGTTTTGTGTACGCAGTCACGTTGAACTTACAGGTTTTGCAGAGCAAAAGACCTTTATATGGATAGAAGCGACCGCTCGTGGTAGCAGTCTTATCGATCGGCGCTTTTGCCCAGCCCATCGCCAGCTGAACCTTGTCATACAGCTCAACGGATATAAGAGGCTCGTAAGTGCCTTGATGCCACGTCTCACCGCCATATTTGAAGACGCCAGTGTAGGCCCTTCGTTTTAATATTTCGACGATGGTTTGTTTCCCAAGCACGTTGCCATTTCGTGAATAGAGAGCAATGTTCTGAGCTTCTTTCCAAATGTCATGGAGCGTGAACGGGCCAGTAGCAGCCATCTGGAATAATCGCACAACTTTCGGCGCCTTCTCAGGGTCTGACACGATATTACGCATACCAGGGCCAACGATAGCGTTTAGGTAACCAATCGGTGCGGGGCCAGGATACTGTCCATGAGCTCGCTTAGTCTCAAACCCTTCTTTTACCTCTACGCTCAAGTCATCGTTATTCTTCTTAGCCAACGCCAGTTCAATGGCTAAAACCATCTTGTCGTCGGGTGTATTACGGTAAGTACGGTTTGGGGTATGGATGGCCAGCAGTTTGCCTGTATCCATGGCGTAAATAACTCTGCCGCCATCTACAGGGTTACGGCTCAATCGGCTCAGCATCCAGACGGCAATGTAACGTGCTTCGCCACGTTCTATGCGATCCATCATATCGTTGAAAATCGGCCGGCCGGGGTACTTTGCAGACCTGTCTTCGGAAGGTAAGTGTATCGGCATAAGATCGGGGTTTCGACTAAAAATGTGTCGAACTTGTGTGTCCTGCTTCTCGATAGAAAGCTGCTGTCGATCTTCGCGATCTTGCGAGCGACGCAAGTAAACGAAGCACTTTGATTTGATTGATTGGTTTGTTTCTGAAGTTTCCATAGAACAGATAACTCCCGTTGATTAAAAGCCTAGCAGACCGTCATCAACGGGAGATACCTGGTCTGCTAGGACTTTGTTGAATTGTACTTGCTCACTATAACCCTTGCCGCGTTGATCTTCAAACCGCTTACCGTATCTACTCCTGTATTTAATATCTACGATAAGGGTAAGAAAGCCAAAGAGAACTTGTGCATCAGTAGACAAGTCATCAATCGATGAGGACTGATTTTTACTGATCAAAGACTTGAGACTAGAGCGCTTCGTCACCTTAGTTACTCCACGCATGGCAACAAAAAAACGGCCATGCAGTTACGCATTTGGCCGTTTGGGCTCTTGATCACATTATACCATCTCCAGGCTCTAACTGCTATACTCAAGGGGTCTTACGTTACAGCGATTTTTTGTATGCAAGTGTTTTTGCGTACGGTTTGGCCGATAAAATGGCATCCCGTACCGAAACCAGTAGGCTAAACCTTGCTGTGGCGTAAGACACCTAGGTCAACGGGGTGCCTTTTTAATTTGGAGAAAGCCATGAAGAACAAGCTCATAAAAACAGTATTACTAATCCTGGTTATAGTTGCAGCAAGCACGGCAACCTATTTCACTACCAAACACTACGTCTTTGCCAGTGCCTATGGCAAGGGTAAGGTGGCTGGAGCAAAACTAGGTTTTACAAAGGGTGCAAAAGAAGGCTATCAGACAGGTTGGCAGGAGGCCGTCAAAACCTTTGATACAGCTACCTGCACACCAATACCTGGACAGCTATTGGGTTGCCAAGAAAATCAAACTACGCGTAGTTCTGTCTCTAGCACACCTCCGACATACGTTCCTCCTACTAATAGCTCGATACACTGTACGACGACAACTGATCCCACATTTGTGGCTGGTCTTCCAGGCACTTCACACACCGACTGCTATTAGAGGTATAATCAGAACTAGTATGAACAAAACAAAAAGCCAAACAACCAGCGTTGATGATTTTTACGACTATTGCCGCATGAACAATAAGCTGACCGAAGAAGATGTTGATAAACTCCTGACCCTCGCAGCAATCAATAATGACGAGGTGACAGACATAATGCTGCGTGGCTATTTGCCGCTATCTTGGGCTGCCTGCGTGCGCATAGCACATGCCATGGAGGCAAATGTTATAGCGAACTACGTTGATCAACTATCTGCTCCCTTAGTACATCTGCCGAACGAGCATCCGCAGGGCCTCTGGGCCATTTGATTAGGCGCTGGTGATCCTTTTCGTTCTGGCCATGAGGATCTCTAGGGTCTCGGCAACTAACTGCTTACCCTCAGGATTATTAGGGTTTTCTGGTGCTAGCTGCGCCTGGTGTTGAAGCTCGATCGTAGCAGTCGGTGCAAAAACTGACTTTTCGAGCCGCTCAAGTGCGAACTCTGCCTTTGTAGCTAGCATACGTTTGCGGATCCATTCGGCATGCGCCATCTGAACAGCATCCGCAAAATCAGGATCTTCGTGCCTCCAACGCATTATTGTATCTTCGTTTCGCGCAATCGCCATTGCAGCGTATTTTTGAACCGGCACGTCGGCGTAATACTTTACATATTCCGCCTTCAGTTCTGCGATGGTGGGCTTGGTGCTAGCTGGCAGTAACTGCATTACTGTCCTCCACTAAAATCAGATTTTATTCTCTCCAAGTGCTGCCGTACCTCATCGCTGAGATACTGCGTGCCAAGCCGAGCATCAATAAGTCGTGTAAGCTGTCCGTTAAGCTTCAGGTTAGCAAACACCCAATGACCTGGAGTAATGCGTCCGAGCCAACCGATTGTGTCAGGGCTATTTGCGGTATCTTGTGTTACAAAGCGGCGAATAATAAGCTCGAGCACTCTGTTTGCCGCATCACTACTTGGGGCGATTGGCAGATAGTTATTAATAAGGATTGCTTCATACAGAGTGTCTATAAGCATGGTGTGATCGAACCGTAACAGTGCTTCCCAGAGTATGTCTTTTGCTTCGGGTATGGCCTGGAAGAGGGTCAGTCGCTGCGTAAGATCCGCGGTTGAACTAACGGCAGTGGGGCCAAATATCACCGCATCAACCAGCTCGTTCATAGTAAAGAGCGGCTCACTAGAAGTTTTAGCTGGCCCAGCAAGCCAGTTAAAGATCGATGCGTTACTTGCGCTCAGCTGCCCCTTGAGATTATCTTTGAGTGTCCCAACTCCATCATCAGTCTTCCTGAATAGAGTAAGCCAGTATTCTCTACGAGCATCGTTATTGTCGTTGATAAAGTAGTTGATTAACTGCGGTAGCTGATCTTTGATCACGGCATTGACTGAGTTTGCCGAGAAGCTGCCTACACGTGGCCCAAGCTGAGTGATCGCATCGCCTGGATTGCTGGCAAAGTATTGCACGAAGTACTGAAGAAACATGTATTGCGTGAGCCTTGTTATAGGTTGGCCGTCATCAAGTACGGTAATTGCTGCCCACTCAGTTTGCGTGAAGTTCGGTACTTTTTGAAGTGCAAGATTGAATTGGTCTTCGCTCAATGGAAGCGAACCTATCTCTTCGGTGAGCTTTATTTTTTCCGCTGCTGTGAGCTCGCCCAGGAAAGCAAGATCGTAGTTTAGTATGTGAGTTATTATGATTGACTGCGCGGAGAGCTTGGGGTCGGAGGCCTTGGCAACTTGGATGAGGTTGCTTAGAAGTTTGCTCTTCTGGGGCAAATCAGTAAGCGGCGTGTACTCTGCCGAAAAAGCATCCATGGCTTCGTTGATCTTTTGCTCACTGCTCCTGCTCAATATCGCAGCCAGATCAGAGGTAGCATCCTTTTGCAGGTAAGCGGTGAACTCTTTGGGCGACAAGCCCCTAATGTCACCAAAGCTACTGTCGCTTGAGAGGAAGATGTACGGCTCAATGCTTTTGACCTTGACGCCAGTCTCATCTCTAAACCGCGGCTTTTCACCGATAAATGTCCGGACGAAGCTTTTTTGCTCGTCTGACAGCCCATCAAGTGCATTCTCGAAGGTTATCTCACCAGTTCCGCCCTCGGTAGCCTGCTGTTCAAGCTCCAACAGTAGCTCGGGCTTGTGCTGGATCTTTTCGAACAGGGGGTTAGCGTTCTCCTCAATCAATAAGATCCTGGCGACAAGCAGAGGGTTTTCGAGCATCTCGCCGAAGTACTCCTTGTTTATCTTGGGGCCGGTTCTGGAGGTATGCTGCGCCTCAATCAAATGAAACGTGAATACCACGCGGTTTACGAAGCGCTCAGTGTTCCTGAAGTTATTTGAAAAGTAGTCCTGGAGGTAACCCCTGAATGCCTTGCGATTGGTGGAGTTGAGCAACTTATCGTGCAAGAACTGGTTAGTGTTCTTGCCAACAAGGGTCTTAACATAGTTTTCGAACTCAGGCTTGGTGGGCAATGGAAGCCGCCAGTATACGTTAAATATCTTCTTCAGAAAGCGACGACCCTCTTCCATCTGATCTGGAGCATCTGCGTCCGGCATAAGCTCGTGGCCCAAGTGCCGCTCCAGTACCGTATTATCGCTGGCAACTATAAACACCAGCTTATTCTTATCAAAGAAGGTTCGTAGGCTATCGAGCACAGATACGGCCTTACTTGCAGTTAGTCGATCTAGGTCATCCACGTAAACTACAACCTTCTCAACCGGCAAGTCCTTTATTAATTCGTCGAACAGATCGCTGAACTTATCCCGAGTAGACACTGCCTTCGTTGAGGACTGTGAAGTCGTGACCGCGTTTGCAACTCCTAGGAGCACCGGTATAAATAAGAGAGTGACTAGCGTTTTGTTCTTGGCAATAAAGTCGTGAGTGCCCTGGAGTGCGTCAGGAGGGTATTTATACAGGAGACTGAGGGCGGCCAATACGATGGCAGCCATTATTGTCATTGCCCAGTTAATCTTCTTCTTACTGACGTCGTGATACAGGCCTTGGAGCTTCCTGGCTAGGAGCCATCTTTTTATAGGGTTAGTCTGCAGCTTCAGGATCTGACGAAGCAGTTCTCTTAGAATTGAGCCGTCACTGTGCACGTACTTCCATGGGTTAAGCTCGATCACTTTCATTTTTGGAGATGCGCACTTTTCTAGTTCAGTGCGCAACTTCTTCAGGAAGAAGGTTTTACCCTCGCCCCATTTACCGGAGATACCGAAGATAAATGCTTCATCCTGGCCATCGCTGGCAGCTATTGAGTTAACTACTTCATCGACGAAACGGTCTCTACTGTTTATCTCCTGCATGGCTCTCAGTATAGTCAGTTTCATGCCAGACCCCAATCATAAGCATATTGCAAGCTCTCACCTTGTGAGGCAAAGTAGTTCCACACCTCCAAGGCTACGGCCCGCCAAAGAAAAGAACTCATGCCAAAGGTATGGGTTCTTTTCTTTGGACAACTCTTTGACTGGTGATTCGAACCAGAAGCCGGCGTAGCCGCGGTTCGGTCATGAGTCTGCCACCCGAGCAAAGCCCGGCGTACAGGTTCATGTGCTTTATCCGGTCGAGCTCGAACTCGCCAAGAAAATTGACATATGTTCATCTTTGTGATAGTATTTCTGTATACCCTAAAAACTAAAATGTCCGAAGATAACAAAACCACCGCCCTCCAGCCAGAAAATAGCAGTCTTCCACCAGAGCACGCTAGCATCTTGGGCGGACTAGCGGTTCGTGATGGCTTTTCGGCCGAATCGGCCACAGATGAGGTTGAGCAGATATTTCAATCGGGCAACTTGCTAGTCCGGGCCCTTGACCCGCCAGCTATACGTCGAGATGGAGCAAACGATTTTAGCTTACAGTATGATGTCATAGACCGCGAAACAGATGACCTTTTTGGCAGAGGTGACGAGCATGGGCTTTGGTATGCATCATCCACTTTACTGCTCCCCGAAAGACGCATTCCCACTTATAAAGGCTACGGCTTCATGTTCAATGGACAGACCGCAGAGTTGCACCATATACACGAGAAAGACAGCGGTAGCGGTGGCCAAGGCGAGGACTTCGTGGCCGCCAAAACCGAACTTTCATCACTCGCAGAACTTGCGGCAACAGTAAACGATGAAGTGCCTGTCATGAACGAGGTCAATGCGACATTCCAAGCTAGCGATCTTAAGGGCATCTTTGCCGTCGATGCAAAAAGACCGAGCGCCAAGGTCTCGGCATGGCTTCTGCAAAAGCGTCTAAAAAGCACGACCGGACTTGAGTTCCCGTTATATATCTACGATATCGATGCCGGCAAAATAGACCCTTGGTACCCTACCGACGAGGACGTAAAAGACATGGTAGGCAAAGCTTTCCAGACTGAGAAGATGAGGACTGCGTACGCCCAAGAGTGCGCCACTCATTTTGAGACATAACCCCAGACGTTCAAGGCTGCAGCCCACCAAATTAAAAGCGCCAGCCTGTCTGGCGCTTTTAATTGATTCACTTCAGCGATTGAACCAATGAGCGCATTCAAGTAAGCTTATGGTTATGGAGTGGCATGTGAATTTCGGGAGCAAGGTGGTGCAGGTTGTGGCGGCGGTGCTGATAACGCTGTTTCTGCAGTTCCTGATTTACCACTTCACCGCCATCATCGTCCGTCACCTGGTAAAACACGCCAAGGGCGAAACGAAGCTCGACGAAAAAAAGCGCGAAGACACCATCATCGCCATCATCCGTGCGACTGCGGTTTTCCTGTTGTGGTTTGTTGCCCTATGCGCCGTCTTTACCATCTTGGGCGTTAACGTGGCCGCGCTGCTGACTGGCGCCGGGTTCATAGGCGTATTCGTCGGACTGAGCGCGCAGAACACCGTCAAAGACATCCTGGCCGGTATGTTCATACTTATCGAAAAACAATATCGTGTCGGTGACATCGTGACGCTTTCCGGGGGCACGCTAGGAGCGTTCGGGCCGACCGGCGTAACCGGGACAGTCATCGAAATCACACTGCGCATAACCAAGCTTCGCGACGAAAGCGGCAAGCTTATAACCGTCCGCAACGGCGAACCGACTGTCACCTTCAACCAGACGACCTCTGCTTCCGGCATCATCCTGGATTTAAAGTTTACCTACAAAACGGATGTCGATGCCGCCAAGAAACTTATAAACACCGTTGGTGCCGAGATGAACGCCGACGAAGCCTGGCAAGGCTATTTCAGTAGCCCTATCGGATTCGTCCGGGTCGAAAACTTTACGGACACCGGTGTTGTCATCCGGGCAGCCGGCTTGGTAGAGCCCGCCAGCCAATGGACAGTCGCCGGCGAATACCGGCGCCGGCTTATGAAAGCTGCGGCCAAGAACAAAGACGTGCATTTTGCCTACGGCATGAACGTGTAGGCAGCCACCTTACAAAAAGAGGAAACTAAGTGGCTTCGCCACGGTATGATTTTGCCCTGCACGGGCGAACTGGCGCTAGTCTGGACAGGGAAACCCGCGGGTTTCCCTACGCTCGGTAGCATCCTTGCTTCGCGGATGCTAGCCGGGCTACCTTTCCGGGCTGCAGACCGAAGGCCCGGGGGAGACTCGCTGGTCGCGAGTCACGACGGAATCTGCAACTAGCGTCGGTGACTTACCCCCTGCGCGTCAGCGCACGAGGGCGTAAGCCTGAGCTTTAGGGGATGGGAAATCTATTCCCGAATTCATTTCGGGAATAGATTGGGAGGGGCGAGCCCTTCCCTTAATTACTACTGCGCTTGGACTTTGCCAACGGAGATATAGTAGTGAGTCGGCTTCTGCTTTTGCAGCGGCGCTATGAACTCGGAGATATCTTTGAGGTTGAACGAGATGTGTGCAGCCTGCATTTTGCCGTCGGAGCTGCCGGTAAGCTTGACGATTTCCAGGCTGTTGCCGGTCGCGATGACGGGCGAAACCTCGCCGACTTTCATCTTCAGCAGCTGCTGCACGACTGCCGGCGGCACGTCGGTACTGGCCAGCGTTATAGCCGTGTCGGCGTATTGGCCGCCGTTCGCCTTGGTAGCAGTGTCTTCCGAAACCTGCTTCGCGAGGGTTGCGAAATCTGTGCCACCCTGCAGCTGCGCATACGCTACTTCGGCTCGCTTCTGGGCTCCCGTGTCGAGCGTAGCCGCAACCTTTTGCGCGAGGAGCTCCTGCGCCAGTTCACGCCGCAAGTCGTCGACCGACCAGCCGAAGAACTCTTTGGTAACATCGGCTAGTTCCTGGTTGGAGCTGCCAAGCTTGTTCTGAGCACGCAGCGAATCGAGCGCAGCATCGACTTCCTTGTTTGAAACACTGATATTGTGTTCACCCGCCAGCACCTTCACGTAGGCCGCATCGACAACTTCCTGCATGGCAAGCGGCCGGTAGCGTTCGAGCTGCTTCTTACCATTTTTGTCATTGAAATTGACGTGCTGCTGGGTTTGGTAGTAGTGGATGTAGCGACGGAGTTCGAATAAATAATTTTCGTATGCCACGAAACGCGACCCGGCTTTGGCGACCGGGAACGGTATGACCTGCGTCACCCGGTAGACGAACGCAGAACTTGACTGGAACTTGTACAGTGCCAGCCCTACGTAGACGAAAAAGCCGACGACCGCGACGATAAGCAAGGAAACCGATATCTTGACGATACGGTGTTTGGAGTGTTCGAGCGGGTAAATGTATTTGCGGGCGCCGCGCAGCACCTCTTCGCGGTGTTCGGCAACGGTCTCGTTGGTAATCTTCGGCAGCGAGCTGATAGCTTCCTGCGTCCGCTGTTCCCTGTCCTTGCGCCTGAGTCGTTTCGGCAACTTTGGCTTCGGGACACCCACCCGTGGTTTATTAAATTTCTTCTTCATATGTTATTTACTGAGCAGTCATCGGCGCGTCACTGGCATTGACGCCTTCGGCGCGCAAAATTTCCAGCAACTTTTTCTGTATCTTTGCCGGATGGTGGATGTAGTGTATTACCAAGTCCCCCACGAATGTCTGCATCATTATTGTACCATACCCAAGCAGCGTTTCCTGCAGGCCGGCGACCTCGTAGTTCACCATCTGTATCTGCGGTAAGGCCATATCTACGACACTGCGGTGGAACATGCCTTTTTGGGTAATCTGTATAAACCGCTGGTCGGTTACCACGAACACGCTGAAATGCCAGCTCATCCACGACGGGAAGAACAAAATAGCAGAGAGCGCCATGCTAGCCAGAAAGCTCAGGTAGAAGAATGTCATGGACGGCGGGTTATCTGGCCGCACATACGTCAGGATAAGCGTATAGAGCGGGCCAGCAAGCAAGCCTATAGAACCGATGACCAGCCCTTTGCGCATGACGACCGGATGCTTGCGGAACACGAACAGCACTTCCTCGTTGTCGAACTGGTCTGGAAAGTATTTGACTTTGCCGGCTTTTGCTTCGGCTTTTTGTTCTTTTGCCATAAGTGGAATTATATCAGGCTTTGGCTACTACACTTGCGTGAAGGCGTCGAGAACCTGGTTGTGTAGCTGTCTGTTCGTCGCGACATCGTTCGCAGACGAGAAGGCGAGCTTAGCGCCATCCAGCTGTGTCACCGTACCGCCCGCCTCCTCGACAATCACCTTCAGTGCGGCCACGTCCCATATCTTCGTCATACCTTCTACTACAATATCGATTTTGCCCTGTGCTAGCAGATGGTAGCTCCAGCAATCTCCTATACCACGCGCCCACTTTACTTGTTCGCCGAGTGTCAGTAGGTTTTGTTGTAGGCCGGTCTGGGTGAAGTACTTGACCGAACCATAACTCATGTAAGCCTGCGATAAGTCATTTATGTCAGAGACCTTTACTTGACGGCCATTAAGAAACGCACCACTACCTTTTTCGGCATACATAAGCTCCCCTATGGCCGGCATGTTAGACACACCAAGAACGATTTCCCCTTCATGAAATAGAGCCAGCAATGTGCCGAATAAACCATGTTCTCGTATAAAGCTTTTCGTACCATCGATTGGGTCTACCACCCACGTGTACTGGTCACCCGAACCAACTTGTTTAGCGCCCTCTTCGCCGTACACGATGTGGTCCGGAAAAGCCCCAAGAATGACTTCGCGGATTTTCGCCTCGGCATCTTTATCGGCAATAGTAACGGGAGATGCGTCAGCCTTAGACTCGACGTGCAAGTCGCCGTGGTAGTAGCCCATGATAATTTTTTCGGCTTCTTTGACTGCTCGTAATGCCACTTCCAGGAACTCGCTCATACTGCCCTCCGCCAAAAAATATTCTAGTTTGGTGCCCGCGCCAGGATTCGAACCTAGAGCTTCTCCTTAGGACGGAGTTGTTTTATCCATTGAACTACGCAGGCTTGTTGAGTACATTTTGTACTCAATTCTGTATCTGTTACACTACTTTTTTCGCGGTTGGGTAAAGAATTCGTGAACCGCTTCGTAGTCGAACAATTCGCTGTCGCTGAACCAGTGCGGGGTTTCCTCTGCAGCCTCTTTGCTATCGGCCGAAGCGTGAATAACATTTGAGACACTCCTGCCGCTGGCGTTCGCCTGCCCGTAGCTGACGTGCGCATAATCGCCGCGGATAGTGCCGGGCTGTGCGCTCTTTGGCTCTGTGGGGCCGACCATTTTGCGTACCGTTTCGACCGCGTCGACACCCTCGAGCACCATGGCGATAACCGGACCATGCAGCATGGATGACATTTGGCTTTCGAAAATCTCATCGCCCTTGCGGGTCTTGAGCGTACCGATTCCCTCGTAATGCTTGAAGTAGTGTTCGTAGTCGGGAGCCAGCATTTTGGCGCCGACAATCTTCAGGCCCACGCGCTCAAAACGCAGCAGAATTTCGCCCACGATGCCACGCATGACTGCGTCGGGCTTGAAAATAATTAGTGTTCGTTCCATTCAGAAATCCTTGTTTACTGAGCGAATTATAACAGATGCAGGATATCTGTAACACCCCTGTTCGTAAGCAGGCACTTAGCAGCTCTGTTTACTGTTTACCTTTCACCATTCACTATGCGTTTATCCATTTACCGTTAACCATGCGTGCGTCGTTCTTCATGGTAAACGGGTCATGGTAAATGTACGGTAAACGGAAAATGGTGAAAGGTAAACGGTTATGTCGTACACTATAACTATATGCAGTTTGCGAAAGCTAAAACAGATTTTTTGGAGTATTTGGAACTAGAGCAGAACCGCTCTCAGAAAACCATCGCCAACTACGACCACTATCTTACCCGTTTACTCGATTACTCAGGCGAGTTGAACGTCGAAGACATAGACCAGGAGCTCGTGCGCAAATGGCGGCTCTGGCTTAACCGGCTGGGAACGAACGTCAGTGACGAGCTGAGCGCAACCACCACGAACTACCACCTCATAGCCTTGCGGAGCTTTCTGAAGTACTGCGGCAAACGGAGCATCCCTACCCTCGCGCCGAACAAAATTGAGTTGGCCCGCACTAAACGCAAACAAGTTACGTTCCTAAACGAGGATGAGCTAGAACGGATTTTTGAACAACCAAATACCTCAAAGCTTGCCGGTTTACGGGATAGAGCCCTGCTCGAACTACTTTTCAGTTCCGGTTTACGCGTTAGTGAACTGGTGGGACTAGACCGTGAACACGTAAACCTCAAACGCCGAGAATTCATGGTCCGCGGCAAAGGTCAGAAGGACCGCCCGATATTCATCAGCCAAGAAGCGGCCGACTGGCTCAAGAAATACCTCGACGCACGCCAAGACAACGTAAAGCCTTTATTCATACGCTTCGGCGGCAACAAAAAAGTCGACCTTTCGGGCAACTACCACCGGCTGACCGCCCGCAGCGTGCAGCGCCTGGTCGCGCACTATGCCCTGCTGGCTGGCATAACCAAACACGTCAGCCCGCACACACTGCGGCACTCGTTCGCCACCAACCTGCTGATGAACGGCGCCGACCTCCGCTCCGTGCAGGCCATGCTCGGCCACAGCAACATATCTACGACGCAAATATACACGCACGTCACCGACCCGCACCTCAAAGAAGTCCACGAAAAATTTCACCACCTATAACCCGCCCGCTCTCGAGCTTTGTCGCCTAACGCCGCACAGGACTTACGCAGAATGGTGCAGTTTGGGATGAAAACCGAGTACCGGAATGGAGACGTATTAGTAATACGGCGGAATGATAATTGACGCGATAAGCGGCAATTATATGCCGAGCCCGATTCGTTACGTAACTAGAGATTATGAACGAACCGGCGCGAAGCTATAGGAACGGAGGTTTTCGCCCGAAATGTGCCGTTCTGCGTAAGGCCCTATGGTTCGCAGGTGCTGGTCGGGTCTATCCCCGTAGCAGCCTGGAAATGCTTACAAATATCCTGCGTCGTTTCGAGTGCGTTAAACGGTAAGCTATCCCGGCCATTCGGCGAAACCCGAACCTGCAACCGGCGTATCTCGTCCTGTGCACGGCCAGTGGAGTCTATGACCGTCTGACCGCCCGCGAACTGCACGTCCGCACCGGACTGCGTCTTGCCGGTAAGCGTCAGTTGGTCGGTACCGAGGTACAGCATGTTCATCCGGACAAAAAACATATTCGCTGTCGGGCTGAGCGTGAAGGTAGCCTTGCAATCGCCGCTAGTCGGCAGACACCGAACTCGATAGCTATGCAGCGCAGTGTTACTAAAATCTATAGTTTGCGTCGGTGAGTTGGCAGACCCTGGCTGCAAGAAAATAGACTTTGTCTTGTTGACAAAGAAGCCAGCACCACCGGAAGCACCAGTGCCATCCCAGTTTAGTACATCCATTTGCAAAACACCGAAGTTACAGCGTGCCGACGGAGCCCGGTATTGCCCTGCAGCCGTTTCACTGCAGGTAGGCGTGGCGGTCGACCCGCTGTCTTTTTTGAACGATACAGTAAGGGTTTTTATGGGGTCGGTGGTCGTACCGTACTCTTGCAGTTTCCAGACATTGTCTTCGTTCGTCGCAAAGTTATCGAGACGGAGTACCTTCGGGTGGCTATTTACCAGGAGGCAGGTATACTGCACATTGGTGCCGTCCAGACTCTGGGCAGCCGTCAGGCCGGCAGTCTGCACGAAACTGCCAGCTCCATTGCACTTGGTGGCGTTTGCCGCGTCGGCAGTTGCGAAATAGCTGCTATTCGCTGGGTTCGTGAGATATGTTAGCGCGTCGTTGATACCGCTCTCGGCCGCGTAGTATGCCGCTACGCCGAGCTGCCTGTCCAGCGCCTCACGGCCGTTTCGACGGGAGACGGTGGCAAAACCAAGCACGATGAGTGTGATGACCAGCATCATAATCATCGTCACCATGAACGAAACAAGTCCCGATTCACCCAGATTCCGCGTACGCCGCATATGCTTATATCGTACCATACTAATTCCCCTCCATGCGCGATTGGGCGGCCGTCGCCAGCGCCGAAACCGAGCAAAACTGTCTGCCCTTCGTCGATTTACAATTAACATCTGTACCTAGGACAGGAGTCGTCAGCGCATAGCCTGGGGCCGAAGGTGCGCAGCCACCAGTACTGGTCGAGGGCGATACGGAGCTGTTGCACAGCAGGTCAGCATCACCATAGGCGACCCGCACGCTCACTTTGTACGTGCCTGGTGTTGTAGCAGCCGAAACATTGATAGCCGCCAGGCGCATAGATTTGCCCAGCAGTTCAACACCGGCTGGCTTCTTTGCAGCCTCCAGGGTAGCCTTCGCAGTCGTTCCGGTAGCCGTCGTACATGGCTGCGATATGTCATACGGTAGGACATACAGCCCATACGTAGAGGAACTAACCTGCGTGCCAAGCTGGTACAAGAACTGCTTAGTCCCCGCACAGAACGTCTGTAGGCTGGCAGCTGGTGTCGGCGTCTGTACTACTTGGGTCGGCTTGCTGAACTGGATGGCCTGCGTTATGGTGTCGGCTATCGACCGGGCGGCCGTTTGCGTACTGGAGCTATTGACGCCTCTGTAGTAAGAATTCGTAAAGCTTAGCACTCCCACTGTTATGACCACCAGTATGACCGAAAACACCAGCGTCGCAATCATTAGCTCGATGATAGTGAAGCCACGCTCTGTAGCAATTTTGTCATGGTAGGTTTTCGTATATATTTGTTTCTTCATGTCTATTGCACCGATTTATAATATAAAGTTACACTGGCATCGTTATTCGCATGAGCGGATAGCGTCGTCCAGACCACCTTTACCGTATACACATTCCCAGGCGAGCTGAGAGAAATTGTCAGCGTATACGCTGCGCCGCCAGCGAGCGTCACGGTACAGCCCGTTCCAGAAGTTGCGGCGCCAGACTGGTCGAAACATGTCTTGCCGGATGGCAAACCTTTGGCCGCTCGCAGGAATTCCACCTGCCCTTGTGCGAGTTGGAGTGCCGACGTACGCTCCTGGGTCGTCTGCGTCTCGGTCGTATTGTGGCGGACCGAAGCGTACGCCCCCACGAGGACGAGGCTGATGATAGATAGTGATATCAGCACCTCGATAATGGTATCGCCCGCTTCTTTCAGCTTGGAGAGTCTTAATATCCGCATGTCTTACCCGTCTTTATTTGCGTGGATACCGACAGGCCCCCCGCCCCGCTCCCGATGGTAATCAGGCCGGACTGGTTGGTGCCGCCGCTCGCGAAACACAGCTCGAAACTTTTGAGCGGAAAATAACCTGCATACGCGACAGGGTCCGGCGATACCGTGGTACTACAGCTCCCACCTGAAGCGCCGTTTATAGCAGCTATGCTGTCGGCGGCCACGCCTGATGTCACCGCAGCAGTACAGTAGCCGTAGAGGCCGAGTTGCCGGGAACCCGAGTTCAAGTCCTGCCCAACGCTGTCGTACGAACTAAATGATGAAGCGAGCGCAAAGTACTGGGCCTGACCCGCATTCAAGGTACGTACCACACCGTTGGCGATGACGACCCGGCCCTTTCCTACGAACGTGAGACCACTTGGCAACTGTTCGACCCGCGTATATCCCCCGTCCGGTGTCAACGCCACCGGAAAGGCCTCGCTAAATGAACCCGCTTCCTGTTTAGCCGCATTGAGCCGGTTTGCAACAAGCGTCAGTATGCCCAGACGGCTATTATCGGCCGCATCCGCCACCACCGCGTTACCCAAGAACACACAGTCGCCGTTTGTTCCCTGTGCCGCTCCGGCACCGGTCGTTATCTTGGGCTTGAGCTTCCCGTCGGTATCTGTAAACTGGCTACACGAAAAATTGCCTTCGTTCGGGTAGTAGCCGCTTTCGGTCTGGTTCACGAGCTGCTGCAGCCGTTGTTGCATATCGTTGATGCCCGTCCTGAACTCTGTCCGGCTCTGTCGGCCATTTATAAGCACCATCGCGCTCAGCAATAACGTGCTCGTCACAGCCAGCACTATGATGGTCTCTACAATGGTAAAGCCCAGTTCGGCTGTTGTACGGTCGCCACCCTGTTTCATAATCTCAAGTATAGCATAAGCGACTTATAGACTTGCTACCCTTTACCCTGTGGATAAATATCCGGGACGTTTAGCAGAGAACGGATGACATGGAGCAGAGACGTAGCAGATATCAGGTAGCAGACAGGCTGCAGCCGAGTCTGTTACCTGCATATCTGCTAAATCTCTGTCATCTGCTACTTGTTCTCTGCTAAGTGTTTACAGGCCGGGGATAAAGAGATGCGTGTACCAGGCGGCTACCCGCTCCCCATACAGACTCACCAGGAACGTCGCCAGCAGCAGGTACGGTCCGAACGGGATGTGCATTTTGAGCCCTTTCTTGCCCTGCAACAGGAGCGGTATACTGGCAAGCGTTCCCAGCAACGAAGCGCAGAAGATAACCAGGAAAGCCTGCAGCGGCGAACCGGCTATGAGCCCGAGTGCCAATGCTAACTTCACGTCGCCACCACCTATCCAAGCACCTTTCGAAACCTGAAACAACAAGTAAAACAGCCCGAAGATGATTGCCGCGCCCGCCACTGGCTGCCACAGCGCCGCAAAGCTATGTTGCCACACCGCTACCGTTACAACCTCTACGAGCGCCACGCCGACGAGCGGAAAGACAACTTTGTCGGGCAGTAGGAACCACTTGAGGTCGTACACGGCCAATATGACGAATACGACGACGTAAAACAACCAGAACACAAACTGGTACATTCCAACGCCGCTGAAGCCGTGTGGCCACGCAAGATACGAGACCGCGAACAGGATGCCAGTCAGCAGCTCCACCAACGGGTACTGCCACGAGATAGGCTTGCCGCAGTACCGGCATTTGCCCTGCAAGCTCAGCCAGCTGAGCACCGGCACCAGGTCTTTGGCCGCCAAACTATGATGGCATTCCGGGCACATGCTGCGTCCTTTCGTTATGGAAAGGTCTTGGACGGTAAGCTCTTTTTTCTTTTTTCTTTTTTCTTTTTTCTGGATTCCCGCCTTCGCGGGAATGACGGACTGTTCGTGTAGGCGCCAAACGAACGCATTCACGAAACTGCCAAATATCACCCCGAACAGGCCACAGATAAGTGCAATCATAATCATTACCACTATGGTAGCACAAAAAGAAACAGGTTCCGTTTCCGGAACCTGTTCTGTGCCTGTCAGGCGCTATTTAGTTAGCATCAACACAAGAGGCAGTATGGGTACTGCCAGTCGTTTCGACGAAGTAGTACACTACGATAGCACGAGCACTGGTCGCACCAGTACACGTCACACCAGTGCGCCACCACAACGTAGCGGGTGTGTAGGTAGTCGGAACTGCGGTGGCCTGCTGTGAAGTAACTGACGTACTAGCATTAACCTTGGCTTGGGCCTCGTTGGAGCCAGCAGCCCCAGTGATAGTAACATCGGCACCACTCTGGGTCACGCTACTTGCCTGTTTACCATCGTTGTTCGACGAGAACTCAGAGAAGCCGCCAGCGAAAGCTGAAGCGTCGTTCTTGATAGTTGTGTTACGGCTGTTACGCTGCAGCGCAGGCACCGCCAGGAACACGATAAGCAGGATCAAACCGGCGATAGCCAGCACGATAAGGACTTCGATGATGGTGAAACCCTTTTGGTCCTTTAGTTTTGTTTGTGGTTTAAGCATTTTGCAAATGCCCCCTTTGCATTAATTTAATTTTAACACCTGTAGCTCAATAGTAGCCTTCCGGTTGCCAAAACACAAGCTTTTTATCCACAGGTCGTGACATATATCACACGCGTAGAAGACCACTGGGGTAAACGCGCTCTTAATTAAGGGGGAGGGCTTGCCACGTTCCGCGGCCCCGGGATTTCACGACTGAAAACATAGTTTTCATCGGAAAGTCCCCTTGCGACCCGCCGCTGGCGGGTCTCACCTCCCCGCTAGCTATGCCGGAGTGAATCCGGCATAGCTAGCTCCCCGCCCCTAAAGGCTTCGCTGACGCTCGCTTGCGCCTGACGGCGCCAACTGTGGTGCTTATGTCGAGCTGGGGTTAGTGTAATGATGCGAGGCTTTCGTAAAGTGGTGCAGCGTGGGATAAAAAACGAGCACTGGAACGTAGTCGTATTAGAAATACGACGGAGTGAAGCGCGGAGTTTTTTGCCCGCGATGTGCTGCTTTACGAAAGCCTCAGCCGCCGAAGCCGCTCTGGCCTGCCAGGCTGTATATCGGCAGCAGCACGGCCGCAACGATAGTAAACGCCACCACACCCAGCAACACCATCATAACCGGCTCGATGATGCTCGAAATGGTCGCAACTTCGTTATCGACTTCTTTCTCGTAGTAGTCGGCCAGTTTGGCCATCATCTGTTCTATGGCCCCGGATTGCTCACCGATACGCAGCATGTTCGGCACCAGCGGCAAGAAGTTCGGATCGTTTTCTATGCTGTCGGCCAAGCTTTTGCCGCCCTTCACCTTTTCGATAGCCCGTTGAATAGCGCCGGCTATGTGGACGTTGTTAACGGCGTTAGCAGTAATATCGAGCATCTGCAGCAGCGGCACACCGCTAGCGACCAACGTCGCGCCAGTCCGGGCAAACCGCGCCATGTACACCTTCATGAACAGTGGTCCTATGGGCCAGCCTTTCATCTTGAACGCATCTATGACCTGCTTCCCGGGACCAGTCCGCGCCCAGCGGGTCGTCACGAACACCAGCACCGCAAGCACAATCAGTACGACCCACCAGAAATGTATGATAAAGTCTGAAATTGCGAGCAATATTCTCGTTATCAGTGGCAGCGAAGCGCCTGGCAAACTGGCGTAAATCCCTTTCACCTGCGGCAGCACCTTCACTACCATAAAGCCGACGACGGCGCCCATCACCAGCAACACGATGACAGGATACGTCATGGCACCCCGGATTTTGGAGTTCAGGTCAGCCTCTTTTTCCTGCTGTATGGCCAGACGCTCGAGAGCGGCATCGAGCGTACCGGAGGTTTCGCCGGCCGCAACCAGGCTGACATAAATCTGGTTGAACACCCGAGGATGCTTAGCCAGTGCCGCCGAAAAGGTCGCACCACCCTCTATGTCCGCGATAACGGTAGCGATGATAGCTTTCAGGGGTTTGCTTTCGGTCTGCTGGTTCACGCTGCGCAGCGCCTGCATCAGCGGCAAGCCGGCGTTTATGAGCGTACTGAGCTGGCGGCTGAACAGCACGCGGTCGGTAGCCTTGACGCGCCCCTTAATCTTGCCACCGAAGCTCATCAGACCCTTTTCGCCGAGGGTAATATTGATGGGCACCAGCCCTTCTTTCGTAATCAGTTTCGCGGCGGCGGCCTCGCTATCCGCCTGCACGTCGGCTTTGACTTGCTTGCCTGTCGCGGGGTTGCGGGCAGTGTAATGATACGTTAACATGCTGAACTCCGTTCAGCAGAAATGTGAAATGTGAAATGTGAAATGTGAGCAGCTATACTAGGCTGCCTTTTCTTCATATTTCTTTTTTCATATTTCATATTTCAAATCCTAGTCTCGCATGAGCCTGTCTAGTTCATCGAGGTCGACGGCGTAGTTGCGGGCCTCGTCGTAGCTGATGGTGCCGGCGTGTATCAGGCCGACCAATGTCTTGTCCATGCTCTGCATGCCAAACTCCGCACCGGTCTGTATGACAGCGTCGAGCTGGTGGGTCTTGCCTTCGCGGATGATATTGCGCACGGCTGGCGTCGCCACCAGGATTTCGGCGGCAGCGATACGACCGCCACCTATGGCCGGCACAAGCCGCTGCGAACAGATGGCCATAAGGATGTTCGACAACTGCGCGCGGATTTGCGGCTGCTGGTGCGGCGGGAACACGTCAATCATACGGTCGATAGACTGCGCGGCAGAGTTGGTGTGCAACGTGGCGAACACCAAGTGCCCCGTTTCGGCGATGGTTATGGCCGACGCGATGGTTTCGAGGTCACGCATCTCACCGATAAGCACGACGTCGGGGTCTTCGCGGAGCGCCGAGCGGAGCGCCGCGCTGAAGGAGTACGTGTCGTAGTGGACTTCGCGCTGGACGATTAATGATTTCTTGGACTTGTGCGTGTACTCGATAGGGTCTTCAATGGTAATGATGTGCTTACCCTGTTCGAGGTTTATTTTATGGATAAGCGCGGCCAACGAGGTAGACTTACCGGAACCGGTTGGGCCTGTTACCAGCACCAGACCGCGTGGAAACTCTGCGAACTTGGTAACAATCTGTGGCAAGCCCAACTGCTCGATAGTCAACATTTCGTTCGGGATAAGACGCAGCGCCGCCGCCAGGTTGCCCCGTTCGTGAAAGGCGTTCACACGGAAGCGTCCCAGGTCGCCAAAGGCAAAACTGAAGTCGAATTCCTTGTCCTTCAGCAGAATCTGCTTCTGGTCTTCGTCCAGAATGGCGAAGATGAGCGTCTCGATACTTTCTTCCGTCAGCGCATCCGCGCCACTGACCGGCAAGAGCGAACCATCCACCCGCAACATCGGTGGCAAGCCGACCTGCAAGTGAAGGTCGGAGGCCTTTTTCTTAACAACCTCTTCAAGCAATATTTCGATGCGTGGTTGTCCCTGAGCCATTACAGAGCTCCCTTCGGTCGCAGAGTCAAGAGACAAGAGTCAAGAGACAAGAAACCACGCTGGTCAGCTTGCCTTCTTCTACGATTGTTCATTTCTGTTTCCACCCTTTCTGCTTTCATTCCTTGACTCTTAGCTCATGACTCTTGACTCTAGCTACGCGCTATTGGCTGACGCTACCCGGTTAACTTCCTTGAGGGTCGTTATCCCTGCCAGTGCCTTCAGGTAACCGTCTTGTCGCATGGTGACCATGCCTTCCTTTTCGGCCTGGGCCTGGATTTCCGTACTGGTAGCCCGCTTCAGGATAAGTTCCTGGATAGTCTCGCTGATATCGAAGACCTCGTAGACACCCATCCGACCCTTGTAACCGCCAGGTGCGTCAGGACTATCTTTGCCCTTAGTTAAAGTATAAGCGGTATCGGTGCCTAATGGCAAGCTTTCGTAGCCCAGGTCTTTGGCGACCGCAGCCATCTTCTCCTGAGAATCTGGCAGCAAACCGCCCAGCGTCTCTTTTATCGCCGCAGTTTCCACTTTGTCCGACGCATACGTTTCGGTACGCTTGCCGATACGCCGCACCAGCCGCTGGCCGATGACCGTGTGGACGGTGCTGGCAATAAGGAACGGCTCTATGCCCATGTCGAGCAAACGCGGCAAGATACCGGCTGCAGAGTTGGTGTGCAGGGTCGAGAACACTAAGTGCCCCGTCAAACTGGCCTGCACTGCCAGCTCGGCCGTCTCCTTGTCGCGGATTTCTCCGACCATCACGATGTCGGGGTCCTGACGCAGTATAGAGCGCAGGCCGCTCGCGAACGTCAGGCCAACCTCGGTGTTCACCTGAATCTGGTTTATACCGTCCATCTTGTATTCGACCGGGTCTTCCAGCGTCACGATATTCACGCCATCGCTCTTCACTTCCGAAAGCAAGGCGTAGAGACTTGTCGACTTACCGGAGCCGGTCGGCCCAGAGGTCAGAACCATGCCGTTCGTCCGCTCCAAGCCTGAACGGATAGTGCGCAGCGCACGGCCGTAATAGCCCATATCCTCGAGTTTCAGGCTGGTACCGGTTTTGTCGAGCAGACGGATGACTACCTGCTCGCCCCACACCACCGGGCTCACCGAAATACGCAGGTCTATGTCGTGCCCCGCGACATTTATCGTAAATTCGCCGTCTTGCGGTATGCGGTGTTCGTCTATTTTCAGGTTCGAAAGGATTTTGATGCGTGAAATCAGCGGCGGCTCGGTACTTTTGGGCAACTTCATAATCTCGCGCAAGATGCCATCTATTCGGCACCGTATCTTGAGCCCGTCCTTCAGCGGTTCGATATGGATGTCGCTCGCCCGGTTCTTGGCAGCATACTCCAAGATGGTGTTCAGCGCTTTGCTTATCGGCGAATCCTGGACGATAGTTTTGATGTTGTTGTCGGAAGCTTTATCGCCGCCCTTACCATCGGCCTTTTTCTCGCTTTCCTTCGCCAGTTCCTCGGGAGTACCGATGCTCCCAATCTGGTCGACGACCGCGTCGGAAATATTCGTCTGATACTGGTGCAACACCTGGCGTATGCCCTCTTCGGACGCAGCATACACCTTGACCGGCCGGCCGATACGGTTGCTCAGGAAGTCCACCGCCTGGACATTGTCGGCATCGAGCATTGCCACCACCAGCCGGTGCTGCATTTCACCGAGCGGCACAGCCATATAGCGTTCGGCGATGTCTTCCGGCAGCAACTGGAGCACTTTGGGGTCGATTTTCGCCTCGCTCAGGTTCACGTACGGCATTTTGGTGACGTGCGCGATGGTTTTGGTCAGCTGCTCGTTACTAACTTTGCCAGAGGTGACTAGCAGGTTGAACAGCGGCGTCTTGGCCTTATCCGCCTGATCCCGCAGCTCCTTGAGCTCTTGGCGCGTCAGCACCTTGTCGGTAACAAGCGTTTCTTCTACCTGAGTCTGGGTAGTTGCAGAGAGAACACTCATGCCGGTGTCACCCTACTGGTCGGAGCCGTTAAATGGACTCTGGTTGTTGCTCTCGCCAACCTGGATAGGCTGGACCGGATCGATGCTTTGGTCATTGAAGTACTTGTTGCTCGGCTGTCCAAATTCAGTGCTGATTTTGTCCACCACTTCGACTTTTTGGCTGCGATTCTCGGGAGTCACGAAAATCTTGCCCGATACGATGAACGAGATGATAGCGCTCACGGCGGCTATCACGATTATGAGTGCAATGTCTTTCTGCTTCACGATACTTCCTCCGGAAGATAGTTCTTAGTCGGATAGTCGGAATAGTTCTTGGAGAATCGCATTTTCTCTGAGAACTGAGAACTGAGAACTGAGAACTGTCTCATCATTTGACCACCTTCGTCGATATATTCAGCGATTTCGCGGGCTGGAAATATGTCTCAGCAGTGACTGTCAACGTCAGCTTGTCCTTATTGCCCGTCAGACCCAGCGCCGTAACCTTAACGGGCCGGATTGAGTGCTCGAAAGCAGACACCAAACCCTGCAGTTTATCGTACGACCCCTCGGCGCTCACTGAAAATGTCATGGGTATAGCCTTTGGAGTCGCACTCGACGTGTTACTTGCCTGGGAGGCCGCCTCGTCGGTACCGGTTATGTTCGTAATCGAAACCTGCTGGCAGGCCATGAGTTTCTCCAGGCTGGCTGTCAGCGCCGGGAAGTCATAGCTGCTCGGCAACGCATCGAGCACAATCTTAGCATTGTTGCCATCCTGGCCCTTGCCGCTACAGTCTTGTGCGCCCGTACCATTGGTATTGCCGCCTATAACATTCTGGCTGGTACTCGTGAAAGCTTTGTACGATGTTTTGAGCGTGCTTACCGCACCGAGGTCGGTCTTCAGCTGTTTTACCGCCGTCCGCTTACCCGAAATTATCTTGTTCTGGTATGCAGCCTGGCTTGCCAGTGTCTTCGTGGCGACAGCACAGAACACGAACACAAAAGCAGCCACGCTAGTCAGTATGACGACCGTTGTGTTCGCCTGGTCTATGAGTGCGCGCTTGGTTAGGAATTCTTTTGCCATGGTTAGTTGTCCCCCGAAAATAGTGTTGCCGGGTCAGTCGTTACCTCGTTCGGAACCTTTAGTGTAACCTGCCCATCGTTACTAAAGATGGCCGGGTCGAAGCTTGCAGTGATAGAGAAGTTGGAACCGGAAGCATCGCGGCCGAACGAACTCAGCACCACATCTTTGAAGGCATGCTGGTCACCCGACGAGCTGCCGGCGGTACTATACATCGCCACCTTGATAGTATTCGTAAACTGGGTGGTAGCAGCTTGCGAAGGCGCCTTCCCTGTTACGGTGATGGTGTTCTGGTCCAGGTCGAGCTTGACGTCGCTCAGGCTGACATCCGGTTGCGTCATCTGTCCCAAGTAGGTGAATAGCCGCGATGAAACAGGCTTGGCGTCGTGCAGCCCGGTCAGTGTCTCAAGCTGGTTCTGTACGGTCAGGATTTTGTCGAGGTCCTTGGTGGACTTCAGTTCGCTACTATATTTCTTGATGTCGTCGTTCAGGTCACGCAACGACTTCTTCTGCACCACATTGACTGTTGTCATCATCAGCAGGAACACGAATACCGAAACACCTATGACGATGATGGACGCCAGCGTCATGAGGTGCTTCATGCGCCGAGCTTTTATGTACTGGATTTTGACGTCCGGGAGCAAGTTGAATTGAATCATCGCCGAACTCCGTTCGGCTCAAGAAAAGTGAAAAGTGAAAAGTGAAAAGTGAAAGCACTCACTTCAGCTAAATTCATATTTCTTATTTCATATTTCATATTTCTGTCCTATTCGTCCCTCTCCGCCAGGCCGACAGCCACGCTGAACTGATTCGAAACCGCCAGCAGTTCGTTCTGCCGGTCGGCGCTGAAGGCCACGTTGCGCCAGGCGTTACCGATTTCGACGTTCACGCCGAATTTATTCGCGATATACAGCGGCAGTTCCGGTATACTTGCCGCGCCGCCGGTCACGACGATACGCTCCAGCTTGTCTTCGGGATACCGTGTCTGGAAGAACTTTATGGATTTGTCGACTTCGGCGACCAGCAGGTCTATGGTACCGATAATCGCCTGAAACACCTGACTCTCCAGCTTCTCTTTGCTGACGCCAAATTTGAACACGAACTGCTGCGCCTGCTTGTCGTCGACGTTCAGGTTTTGCGAGGCGGAACGCAGCACCGCTTCTATACCGGTCGGTATAGAGCGGCTTAGCCGCGGCGCATCGCCCATGGTTATAACCAGGTCGGTACTGAACTGGCCCATATCCAAGATGAGTTGTGGCGCCGTAGCTCCGGTCGGCACTATGGCACGTGTCAACGCCAGGTTGTCCGGTTCCAGCGCGATGACGTTCAGGCCGACAGATTCTATCAGGTCCAGCCGCTGCTCAACATACGCGTTCGGTACGCTGCTGAGCAGTATTTCGACTTTCGTCTTATCTTTGGGAGAGTCGCCAAGCAGCGCCCAGTCTATCTTACTTTCGGCTGGTGGCGTCGGTATGAGCGAATCCGCCTGGTACATAATGGCCTTGCCAAGCTCCGAGCTCGGCAACCGGTCCATATCGGCGACAGTCGTGAACACGCGGCTGCTCGGGATACCGACGACGACGTTCTTGGTATACAGCTTGGCTTCGGTAACCAGGTTGCCGACAATCTGTGCTAGTTTCTGCTGGTCCGCCTTGCTGTCGCTCTGTGCAAGCTTGCCTTCCAGCGGTACATAGGCGTACTTTACCAGCGTCCGGGTCGGCCCGGTACCGCGCAGTTCAACCAGGCGGATGGCTGTCGTACCGATGTCGAGACCGAAGAAAGAGGATACCCCACTCAGTATGCCCATATTGTTACCGTTCTGATTGTTTTACTTTGTGTGTATGCATTGTGGCTTTCGTCCGCACCCTTTCGTCTACACTGCATGGTTGCTGTGTATGTGAGACCTGTATGGTTTTGATTATAGCATGAGCACTATCGAAACACGCAACCTTTTTACTGGTATTTGTCTTCGTTCGACGTTCATATAACACATATAGCGTAGCCTACAGTACCGGAGACAGACTCGTAGCCGACTGCCAGGCCGTGTCAGGCACGGCAAAGTTCCTACCCAACCAGAGTTCGGGACCGTACACGAACTTTTCGGCAGCCGTCGTCGGGTCGTTAGCCGTACCGGCCATGCGTCTCAGTAGAACCTGGTCGGCAAACACTGTGCCATAGAAAGTCAGTACGTTATTGCAGTTGCTGAATGTCCATTGGTTTTCGGCACAGGTGTCTATCTGACCGCCGACACCTCCAGCCTTCTCGGCGCCATAGACTCCGGAGAGCGTACTGACACCCTTGCGAATGTCTATATTGCCGCCTTTGACGAAAATCTGCAGCCGCGGAATCTCGGAAAGAGACGTATAAGAGCCATACTTTACATCGCCATTCAGAGTCAGGTCGCCCCCAGTTATGACAACCGTCACATGCACACCTATCGGAACTGTGATACCACTGCCTCCTACATTCTGATTGCCGATCAATGTAAAGACATAATCTCCGGGGGCGAGAGTATCTATGCCGATGGAGTTGATACTCCCGCTTGTCTGAGCCGACGGATTGACCGCAGCATCACCCGCATAGTCCGGCATGCACCAGTTCGTCACACCGTACCCACCGCCGTAGATACCGACGGCGTTATTGACCGGCACGCCAGTGTTGGCAAACGTCAGATTGTTCGACGCTTGCGTCCCATCAGTCGCTGCAGTGCCATCCTGGTTGTTGCCGCTTACGAAACCGGTTATCTGGCCCAGCGCTATAGCCGCGAGGTCGGCGCCAGCCCCATAGTATGACGTAGCTGGGCCTGTGTACTTGTTCCACGAGGTTATTTTTGTGCCGGGTGTTGTCGTACAACCCGTGCCAAAGCCGACACCTGCCAGGACATTGCCACCCTGGGCACGGAAGTACGGGCTATAGGCGACTTTCATGGTCGTCGAACATTGTGGCGATACCGTATTGCCAATCGCCCCGCCGCGCACACCGTACTGTACCGTATAGACCCCGGTTGCGGTCGGTGCCGGAAATGCGTTCGAAGCACTCATGTCCGCTGCGGTCGGCGCAGGTTCGGTCGTATACGTCCAGTCCTGGTTGTAGCCACCGGGCCCCGTAATCTTGATGTACGGCCGGCCACCGGATTGGTATGTCCAGTATGTCGCGGGCTGGCTTTGGTATGTCACCGACGCAAAAGCACTGAACGGTATCCCCGGTTCTATGGTCGTAGGCGTTATGTTGAACGCGGTACAGTTCGGTATCGGCTGGGTTATGGTCACGCACGCATCATTACTCTTATCCGGTCTGCCGTCGGCACTGCTCCGCCCGGCATATTCTATCCACGAACATACCTTCGTCAAGTTCGGGTTGAAGAGCGCCGTATAGTCACGGACTGAATACGCCGCTTCCGAGGCGCCGGCTGGCAGCCCTCCTTCGATTGCATTCGGTACCGGCCAGGAGCCGTCACCCCTCGGCCTCGAAAACGGGTTGATGGGTTGCGGCACACCGCCTATATACTCTTGGACGCGAGTGACATACTGGAAGTTTGCCGCGTCGGGGCCGTTGTTGTGCAGGCGGTAATTGAAGGTTACGGTATCACCCGGGAACATCGAGGCTTTGCTTGCGGTCGTGTTTGAGCTCAGGCTCCACTGCGGCGCATTGACATTGATGGTTATAGCAAAGACAACCGGACCTTCATTACAGTTATCCAAGCTCCCGGCATACCCGCTAGGGCCGGGAGGAATCGCACAGCCTATACTTCCGCCGAATATGTTTGCGAATTTCTGGTTGAAGGATACTATCACTACCTGCGAGGAGGTCATAGGGCCATTAGCATGATATGTAAACTGTATCGGATTTGAGAACCAATATCGGGTACCATTGTTTCTGAAAATCGTAGCCTGCCCTAAAAGCCCCCCTATATTCTGCAGGCTGCCGTTCGTCGCACTGAATCCGCCCGTAGCCTTTGAAATGCTTCCGTTATACGCCGTAGGTGACACGGTCCCATCTTGAGGCAAACCAGGGTATGACGCGCCGTTCGTGGTGACATATTGCCGACATACAAAGACCAGCTGGTTCAAGTCCAGGTTCACGTCTTGTGTGCCGTACGGGACAGTCAGACTAGTCTGTGTCGGTTGGCCACTGGGAGATATCCAGGTGTTGAGCATGTACTTTTCCGGTACGCCCGGACAAGGGCCATCGTAGTTGGTTATATCGTTGCGCATATTACCCGGTATGTCGTTCGGGTTTAGTGCCGAGGCCGGCTTCGCAAACATGAATGAACCGGCAGTCGCAACCGCCAACACTGTCAGAAATAGCTTCAGTTTCGCCCTGCTCATTGTTTTTGCAGCTCCTGCAGCACCTGCTGATAATGTTCATAGTCACCCGGATGTGTCTGCTTGTATTCAGGCGTCATGCGCGACAAATAGAGCGTGTAGTATTTTATGGCTTCGGTTTTCTTGTTCATGCCCTGGTATATGGTCGCCAGCTCGAAAGCGCTCTGTATGGACGGCGAAAGCTCCTCAGCCTTCTGGGCGTAACCGAGCGCTTCGTCGGTGAAGCCTTTATTTACCAGCGCTACATCTGCCTTCCGAAGATACAAAGTAGCTTTAGCCGCATCATCCGGTGCGTTCTGTATATCTTTATCCAGCGCAGCTTGGTCCCCCGAATAATCCGTGGTGGTCGGAGGAGCCATGCCCTTCGATACATAATTCGGTTTCTGAGTCTGCGTTTTATCGCCAGAGCTCTTATTTTCTTTGTGGGTGAAGTGGTTGTACGCCGCGTATCCGCCGAAGGCTACTGCCGCCAGCACGACAACACCGGCGAGCACCAGAGCGATTAAGCGGGCATGGGGCCCGACACGGTTCTTCTTGCCGCTTCCCACCACGACCGAACTTACTTCCGACCTTTTCTTGGCACTCATAATTACCCTAACTATAGCAAAGCACAAGCATAACTACCAGAATTTTATACACAGCCACACAGACCTCATGCTGCATAGTAGCGAGATTTTGAAGTTGAAGTTTCAGTACACTTCCGGGCATTTTTGCCGGCCACCCTTGCAGGCGCCAAAATGCACAAAAGTGTACACATGTCAGATGCCGCTCCCTAAGGAACGAAATGTGTGTACAGAAAGCCGAAGCAAAGGGTTGGGGTGCACTGTCTGGATGACAGGCCTATGGTAGCGCAATGCACCCACTTCCCTTACTCCGAAACGAGCTCCAAGAACACAACCGTGTTCTCATCACTCTCGCGAATACTCGAGTCAAAGTCACCACTGCAAGTCAGCAGCGCCAAACCGGCGTTAGCTGGATGGTTCTCCAGCGCAGTCTTAAGCGCGTCGCCATCTTCCTTTGGTATCCCAGAAATCGGGTCACCAATAACACGGAAGTGCTTAGTCGTGGCATCGTCTAAGATGAATACGTCATCTCCTGGCTTGAGCGTGCCCAAGTCATTGAAGACGCCGTAGCCACCGATCTGAGTGTGTCCGAGGATGATTGCCATCCCAGGATCGCCCGGTTTCGGTTTCGGATTGCCGTTGGAGTCTGCGTCCCACCAGGTGGTGGTAATCATATCCGCCGGTACACCGAAGGTCTCGACGAGCCTGCCGTCCAGATGCTTGTCGGGAGCTATGACGCTCGGCGCAGCTGCCACGGTTGTCCGTAGCGGCTGACCGTCAGGTCCCGTAAGTGCCGGAATGACGAGGTACTTCGGTTCTATTCCAACCGGAGTCTCCACCACTGGCTGTGGCGTGACCGTGTCTACTGCTGCCGGAAGCGGCGAATCCTGAGGCGGAGCCACAGAAGCCGACGCATCCGACGAGCTAGTAGACACCGCTGCAGTGACACCTCCCTCAGAAGTCGCCGCCGAAGACGTCGAGCTCTGTGAAGATGACGCCGACGCGGCTGCTGGCTGGGTTGCCCCAGTTGGGTCCAGCAGCCTTGTCGGCACCGATGCTGCGACAGCCGCCGCCTCGTTCTTTTCCGAGTAGAACTTCCACCCGGCAAGCCCGAAGAGAGCGACTGCCGCAAGCACCAGTACTGCAACTACAACACGCGTGACTCGCGACCGCCTAGCGGTGCTGCGGTGCGCTGGCACGAACCTGCTGCCGCCGCGAGAACGCAACCACACCGGCCGCCACGAGAATCGAGGCCGCGATGGCCGCAATCCCCGCCGGGGTCTCCCACCAGGGAGTGTACCCGGAAGTCGGCGACTGAACGGGGTACCCGCTCGAATCGTACACAACCGGCGCCGGCGCAGCCACAGGGGCGTTGTCGGGCGCAGGCGTCACCACAACCACGACAGGACCAGGCACTCCCGGCTCACCCTGGGGGCCTTGCGGACCCTGGGGACCGGTGACCACCGCGGTTGAGGTGGTGGTCTGAGTGACCGTCGACGGCGACGCGGACGACGTCGTCGATGCCGAAGTCTCGCTGGTCTGCGAGGTCGGCGTGGTCTGTTCGGTCGGCGTGGTCGACTCCGAAGTCGAGGACGATGGAGTCGTCTCGGTCGGGGTCGTCGGCGTGGTCTGCGAAGTCGGAGTCGTTTCCTCGGTCGGGGTTGTCACCTCGGTCGGGACGGTGGTCTTCGTCTTGCACGGCACGCACTTGTTGCCATCCCACTGCCAGCCGTCGTCACACTCCGGAACCGTCGGTTCCGTCGAGGGGTCATCCGTCGTGGACGGCGGCTCCTCGGTGGTGTCCGGCGGCTCTTCGGTGGTGCTCCCCGGGTCGTCGGTGGTGTCCGGCGGTTCCTGGGTTGTGGTGTCCGGGGGCTCCGAATCTCCACAGGCGGGGAACGTTGCGTCTCCGCTGTTCAAGACGCGCGAATCGTCGACATTACCCGGACCGACCGTCCAGGGCTCCGTGGTTGAGCTCGGATCGGTGTCGAAGGTGACCGAAACACTGAAGCTGCCGCCCGGTCCCGTGATGAACGGGATCGCCTGTCCGGCGATACGAAGCGAACGCGTGACGTTCTCGATCCCAACGCCATCGGTACCGCTGACGGTGATGTGCTGGGTGCACAACTCCACCTGAGCGCCGGACGCAGCCGGGGCGACGATACCGACACCGAACAGCACGCTCAGCGCCAGCACGGCCATGGCCGCGACGATGAGACGGACACGACGCCGGGTCTTCGTGAAGAACCAGGTCTTCTTCGGACTCGAGCTGTCACATTCGCTCTTCTCCACTTGCTTTCGAGTGGACATACTGTTTCCTTTCCCGACCAATGTGGCCGAGATAGAAGGTGGGTACTGCTCACGCAAGGACTATCTAAGTCCGTACGTGTAAAACGTAAAGCGGCACTGCGGTTGTAGTTGTAGTTGTAGTTGTAGTTGTAGTTGAAACTACCTTTCTTTCTGTATTCTCCCTTCTGTAGACAGACACGGAACTAAAACTTCAAAAAATCTAAAGCCTTAGTTCCGTGTCCATTACAGGGAGTACATATGCTGCAATCTGACATGTTAAGGTGCTAACTCCACCGGGCTGTAACCTCGACAGGTCAGAAGCACTGCATAAATATGGTTGCTTGCCTGGAGAAAACCCACCAGATATGGTTAACAATGCAAATTTTAACAGCATTATACCCCTCTTGTCAATACTCCCCGCCTGAACCACCTACACTTTTCACCCCGACCCATATAAAGTAGACGACATAACAAAAATGTAATCTTGCAGGAAAACAAAATGGCTATGTCGTCTTCGTCTATTCTAGATGCTGGTAAAAAGATTGTAAAAGAGCAGTTGCTGCCGAAGGCGCCGAAGGTCTGGCTTACGCAAGTCGACTTTGGTATCGCCGCTTTATCCCTCAAGCCGCTCGTCAGCCGTAACGCGAACGCCAGGACCACGGGCGTGCGGCGTCGGGGCACAGCCGAAACCAAGATGACCCGCCTGCTCGGCAATGCCAGGTTACCCGCCAAGCTTGCTGACATCGTCGCGGAGCTTGGGCTGGTCAGTGAGTACAGCTACGTCAATGCCGACCACTCGGACTTCAGCGGACTGGCAGCCCTGGTCTTCGCGGTACAGACCCGGATCGGCCGGGCATTGCCCATCTTCCAACAGACCAGCTACTCCGGCAAGCTGTCGGCACGAGACGATGCCCCGAAACGGACTCGGCAACTGCGGGCTGCTTACGAGGCGCTCGCCGGCAAAGAGTCGGCCCGGACCATCGCCAGCCTGAAGGCGTTGCGCAGTACCCTGGGGTTCTGGCCGCGGCTGGTCTTCGACCGGGGCTTCGGCGACCAGAAGATTATCCGCTATCTCAGCAAACACGGAGCCACGTTCTACATCCGCCTGAAAGCCAGCCGGCTGGTAGGGATTGCAAACGTACAACTCCAGGTTAGCGATGCCAAGCGAGCCGACGAGAAGGTCGTCATTGCCGGGCTGGCACTACGGGTTATCCGTTCCCCGAAGAACGGCAAGGATGATGAGCCGTGGTACATCCTGACCAATGACCTCACGAGCAGCCGGAACAAAGTCGTGAAGGCGTATTACCACCGCTTCGAGATAGAGGAGACCTTCCGGGACATGAAGACTGTCCTGGGACTCAGGCGTACCAAACTCTTGAAACCGAACAGTCTCTGCATTCTGCTCTGGTTCGCCATGCTCGGGATGCTGCTGCTGTACTTGGCGGGTCTTGGCGTACTGGGCATACAAGAACTTCGCGGCCGCCTCAACCAACCACACGCCAAGAAGAAGCTCTCCTGGTACCGTATCCTCATGGAGTTACGCGAACAAGAAATACTACGGCTGAGCTATGGGCTTATGACTGGGGTGGGGTGAGGGGGTGTAGGTGGTTCAGACTCCCCGCTCCCCTCCACCCCTCCCTCCCACCCCAAACCCCACCCCACTTCAGGGTCAGACCCCATAAACCCCAAAATCATTTTCTAATGTTATTTTCGCAGGGTCAGACCCCGAAATTTTGAAAATGTGGTATAATATGCTTATGCCTGTGAGAAACACCGTTCGCTGCCCCTCGCCCAACACCTACTTCCATGTCTATAACCGTGGCGTCGAAAAGCGCCAGATTTTCCTTGATGGTGAAGATTACGAATTTTTCCTCAACCTCCTAAATCGGCGCCTCTGCACCGTTCCGACCGTCAATAAAACCGGCAAACCATACCCGCATTTCCGGCCACAGGTAACACTTCTGGCCTACTGCCTCATGCCGAACCATTTTCATCTGGTATTCCACCAGGCCGAAGACCACGAAGCCCTTAGCAAACTCATGGCGAGTATCAGCGTCGCTTACACTATGTACTTCAACCGCAAGCACAAGCGTCGCGGAACGCTCTTCGAAACCCGTTTCAAAGCATCCGCCATCTACGATGACAGCTACCTGCAGCACATCACCCGCTACGTCCATCTGAACCCGCGCGAATACCGCACTTGGCCGCACTCTAGCTACCAAGCTTACCTTACTCCAGCTACTTGCCCCGACTGGCTCGACCCCCAGCCCATCCTTTCGCTTTTCCATAGCACCGCCAGCTACATTCGCTTCGTCGATGACTACCAGGCCATGCACGCCCAACTCGAAACCCTCAAACACGAACTCGCAAATTACTAACCACACCACATTTCCAAAATTTCAGGGTCAGACCCTGAAAAGAGTTAAAGTAGGTTAGAATAGGGGTATGAGTTCACTTTCCATAGCCATAGTAGGTCTGCCGAACGTCGGCAAGAGCACCCTGTTCAACGCCCTGACCGACAGCAACATCCTGGCGGCCAACTATCCGTTCGCTACCATCGAACCGAACACCGGTATCGTCCCCGTCCCCGACCCGCGCCTGAACAAATTGAGTGCACTGTACCACAACGCACCCATCAAACCCGCCACCGTCACCTTCGTAGACGTCGCCGGGCTCGTCAAAGGCGCCAGCGAGGGCGAAGGCCTGGGCAACCAGTTCCTGAGCCACATCCGCACTACGAACGCCATCGTCCAAGTCGTGCGTGCCTTCCACGACGACGCCGTGCTAACCGATGAAGCTACCGGTACGCACGAGCCCTCGACCGATATCGACATCATAAACACCGAGCTAGTGCTAGCCGATTTACAAACCGTGACGAAGCGCCTCCTGTTCGTGCAGAAAGAAGCCAAAGCCAACCCCAAGCTGAAGCCTCAAGCAGAGTTCTTGGAGGAAGTGCGGCAGTTGCTTGACAGTGGTAAACCCCTCTGGAGCGCCCCGCAAGTAACCGACAATGAATCAGGTGAATGGCTCCAGAAAGAACTGCAGCTCCTGACGTTAAAGCCGGTCATTTACTTGTTCAATGTCGACGAAGAAGGCCTGGGTGACACCGCCCTGCAACAAAAACTGAGCGCCCTCGTCGCACCCGCACAGGCACTGTTTGTCTGCGCAAAGCTCGAAGACGAACTCCGCACGCTCGATGACGCCGACCGTGCAGAGCTGCTCGAAAGCTACGGCATAACCGAACCGGGGCTAAACCAGCTTATCCACACCGCGTACAAGACGCTCGGCCTGCAGAGTTACCTGACTGCGGGCGACAAAGAGGTCCGCGCTTGGACGATTACCCAGGGCGCTACTGCGCCGCAAGCCGCCGGTGTTATACACGGCGACTTCGAGCGCGGCTTCATCGCCGCCGACATCGTAAACTACGACGACCTCATGGCCGCTGGCTCCCTGCAAGCTGCCAAAGCCGTCGGCAAACTTGCCACCGTCGGCAAAACCTACGTCATGCAACCAAACGATGTAGTTGAGTTTAAGTTCAACGTATCAAAATAGCGCTACGGTCGCCACAGCGACCCCCACCGACCTCCGGTCTGCAGTCCGGAAGGGTAGGTCGCCGCGGCGACCGTAGGGAAACCCTGAAGGGTTTCCCTGTCAGACTATGAACGTCCTACGTTGGAAGACGGTATCCATGTGGAGCCGTCTGCAAAGCTTCTCACTCATCCCTGTGCACGGATATGCAGTCCCGCACACAGCCAAGAACCGTCCGGGCGTGCTCGGACTCGTCAGGCCAGCTTATGCTGGGCTGACAAACACCTACGTGGTAGATTCCGGGTCAAGCCCGGAATGACACAGGGACAGAAGCCTGTTTAGTACAGTGATGGGAACCGGCGACGCCGAGAAAGCATCGGCACCTTGGTGTATGGGTTCATCGGCGGCCGTTGTCCGCCCTGCCCCAGGTTCGCCTGTTGTGGCCGCGTAACCGGCACGCCATCTGGCGTGTACGACTGGAACCGGTCCTGGCCGACATTCGCACCCATACCGTGCTGCCGTATTTCCATCACCCGCTGCTGCATGTAGTTGACGCACTTGCGTAGGCGCACTTGGCTCCAACTACTGAACACCAGGTTGCGCATCGGCGTCAGGATTCGCACCGTCGACATCAGCAGCCGATTATGCAGGTCTACCTCGGCTATCATGTCGTAGCGCAAGTCCTCCACCGTCAGCAACATCGGCTTCCGGTCGACCAGCAGCACCCGGTACTGGGTCACGCATATGAGCGCAAAGCCGCCTTCGTAGGTACCGTTTGCCGCCTGAGCTATGACTTCATCGGGCATAAGAATATTGCTAAGCTCATTTATTTCGGAACGGCCCCAGAACGTAAAGTTGCAGCCGACCCGTTTTAGCTGCTCATCCACTGTTTTTGAACTTACCATGCAGCCCTCCTTATCGCTACCCCAAGCGCTTTTTTAGGTTGTATTTACAGTATGGAAGCCTTCTGCTCCCAATAGCAGTTATCTTCATCACACACTATGTGAGATTTTTATCACAGCCTCCTGCGCAGGCTATTACCCCCACTTGTGGTGTCTCGGCACTAGACGCAGACCCTACGGATATGGAATACTGTACATATGCTGGCAAACGAAGTGGAGACCAGTGAGCTTGTCGCCTTGTTCAAGACCGGCACCAAGCTGACCTATGGCAAGGGCGAGTTTATCATCAGGCCGGGAGAATCACCACCTGGCGTGTACTATATTGAAAGCGGCCTCGTAAAATCGTACGACATCACCAAGTACGGCGAAGAAAACTTGCTCATCATACGCAAGACCGGCGAAGTACTAGGGCTTACCTGGGCGGTGACCGGCGAAGACCGGCATATTATTTATGCAGCCCTGGCGCCAAGTATCGTTTGGCTTATAACCCGCGAAACCTTTCAGACGTTCCTGCGTGCCCACCCCATCGCCGCCCTGCCGGTGGTCGACATGATAACCGATATGTACCGCGTCCACTCGGAGCGAATCATGACGCTTGAATACCGCTCGGTGCGGGAACGCCTCGTCTCTTTCCTTATCACCACCGCCCGCCGCTTCGGCAAGAAATCTGGCGGCCATCTACGTCTGGACGTACCGCTCAAGCAGCAAGACATCGCCAGTTCTATAAATGCCACCCGCGAAACCGCCAGCCGTGCCCTGGCCGAGCTGGAGCGCAAAGGCCTCATAACCAGCGAACAATCATACATAACCATCATCGACGAGCCCGCCCTCCGCGCATTTCTGTAGAATTTAGCAGACAACAGATATCAGATAACAGAAATTTGACAGGTGACAGATAGCAGGTAGCAGACTTGGCTGCAGCCCGTCTGCCACCTGCTATCTGCTCAATTTCTGCTCCCTGTCATCTGTTCTCTGTTACATTAGCCTTATTGCCAGTGTAGGATTATATCCTCCAGGATTCTGATGATGGTTTCATGCGACGGCATAGTGTTGTCATCGTAGTAGTGGTTTATCGAAATCAGCTCTTCAAGCACGTTAAAACAGACGATTTCATCAGCCAATATGTGCATACGGTCCACCGCTCGCACCGTCGCAAACGGCGTCGCTACGACCAGCCGCTTTATGTGAATCATCTTCAGGTAGTCCGCTGCCGCGTCCAACGACAAACCGCTGTTCAGGCCGTCGGAAACGACGATTATATTGCGGCCGCGGATAAGCTTGTCGTCTATGATTCCCCCGGCACCAAGCAACCGGTTTATATCAAAAATTTTCTGTAACCGCTGCTGCTCGATGTACGTGAAGTATTCCGAGCGGATTTCCTCTAGCTCACCCACCGAATACATATTGTTGTACGTCAGGCGCCCCTCTTGGTTCATTTCCGCCAGTACGTCCATTTCATTCGGCAGACGAATAGAGCTTGTCAGCAGCATGGTAACCACACAGTGCAGCCGCATAGCTATCTGCGCGGCGACCACTACCGCTCCATCGCCCAGCGCTATAACGGCCGTGTCTTCAAAGCGGTACTTCGGCGCCAGTTCCTTGGCGAGCAGGTCACCTGCAGCCTGCCGGCTCGGAAAATAATACATATGCTTATTCTACTAGTATTTAGTGACCGGTGACCAGTATTTAGGCTGCGCTTCTGCTGCTGCTCCCCTAAATACCAACTACTGGTCTCTAAATACTAAGTTTGCGGAGCAAGTAGAAGCGTTCGACATTGCCCTTGCTGCCCGGCACTTGGCTGTCAGCCTTTTGGATAATTTTGAAGTACTGGAGCGCCCACGCTTCGAAGTCCTTTAGAATCTCGCGGCGCATCTTGTCGTTCTTTATAACGCCTTTGTGTTTCAGGTTGCTCTGCCCTGCTTCGAACTGCGGCTTTACCATGGCGATTATCTCAGCCCTGCCGTCGACCAGTGTCGCTACATGCGGCAGAATCTCGCGCAAACTTATGAACGATACATCCCCAACAACCATATCGATATCCGATGTCAGATATCCGATGTCCGAATGCCTCCCTCCGGCGTCTGACATCGGGAGTCCGAAGTCCCTGATATCTGTTTTTTCGTGCAGTTCTATACGCTCGTCGCCGCGCAAGCTTGGGTGTAACTGATTGGTACCGACATCCACGGCAAACACCTTCACCGCCCCATGGTTCAGGGCATACTGCGTGAATCCACCGGTCGAAGACCCCACGTCCAACACTGTTTTGCCTTTAAAATCCAGCCCGAATACTTCGGCCGCGCTCTTTAGCTTCAGTGCCGCCCGGCTGACATACTGTTCGGTCGCGGCGAGCTGAATGTCGTCGTGCTCGTCCACCATCTGCCCGGCCTTAGTCGCTACCCGCCCGTTCACCTTTACCTGCCCCAGCCGCACATAGCTCTCCGCCTGCGACCGCGAAGCAACCAAGCCCGTTACCGCCATAAACTGATCAAGTCGCTGTTTCACATCTAACCCCTTAAAGCCGTCCCGTCGCCAGGCTGGGTACCGTATATCTGTTCCGGCGTCGGCAATGGCAACTTCGCATCCAGTGCCAGACGCGCCGCTACCGAAAAGCCTTGAGTGGCCACGACACTGGGGTCGATAGCAGGAAGCACATTACACTCCAGATAGCCCAGGAGGCGCACGTCTTCGAGCGCTCGGAAATCAGGATGGGTAGGATCTACTGCATCGGCGCTACAAATGTCCAGGTCTTTTTCTGACATAGCTACTCTTTTACACGTTCGCGGTAAGCACCGGTCGATGTATCGACCGAGATTACATCGCCTTGCTTTATAAATGCCGGGACTTTAATGGTTATGCCTGTTTCGAGCGTAGCGTCCTTCTGCACACTACTGGTGGTGTCACCCTTTACGACATCTTCTGCGTAGGTTACGAGCAGCGGCACGTTCTTCGGTAGCTCCACGTTTATGGCGCGACCTTCGAAGAATTGCAGCGAAACAGTGTCGCTTTCTTTCATGTAGCCAGCGCCATCACCGACCAAATCTGCTGGGATTTCGAACTGCTCGAACGTCTCGGGGTTCATAAAGTGGAACGTGTCGCCGTCGCTGTACAAGTACTGCGCACTTTCGTTCGTCACCGTGGCACTTTCGACGCTTTCGTTGCCTTTGAACGTCTTGTCCAGCACCTTGCCGTCCAAAACAGATTTAATGCGCACGTTCACTATGGAACCGCCGCGGCCCATAACTTTCTGGTTATAATCCACCACGCGGTATGGCACGCCGTCCATCTGGAACAACACACCCTTCTTCAAATTCGTTATACTCAAAGCCATTTAGTTCTCTCCATCGTCCAATGTTTGCATTACCTTGTCATAATCTTCGCCGGTTAGGCTGCCCATCGCCAGTAGCGTACCAGCCATTTGCTGCAAGCCAGTAGTATCACCTGTCTCGCGCCATTCGCTTACTGCTTTATTGATGTCTCTAATCAAGATGTTGATATTACCAGATGTCCCCTGAGTGGCGCCGAGCAGCATACCGCCGGGAGCTCGCATACTGTTTATCCGAGCCAACATAAGTTCAATCGCTTCGTCTTTCGTCATATCAGTCTCCCGTTTATGAGCTCTATTGTAGCACTCAGCTGCGCCACGTCCGCCGGGCCAAATACCGGTCCGGCCGCCAAAATTGCCTTCTCTAGCTTTGCTAGCAGCTTCTTGGCATCCTTAGCCTTCCCCAGCTGCTCCTCGCGCGTCTCGCTCAGCTCGTAGTCGCGTATGTCGAGTCGCGCATCTACAGCCAGCCGCTTCAAGCTCGCCAGCAACCGTTTTTCATCGGTATTCAGGAGGTCGGTATCGACTTGCCGGAGCAAACTCTTCAGCTGCCCCTCTACCCGCTGCATAGCCAAAAAAGGAGATGTGTTTTCCATCCCCTTTATTATCGCAAACTTACGCCTTAGCGACGAATGGTAGTAATGCGATGTGACGAGCACGCTTGATAGCGGTGCTCAGACGGCGCTGCTGAGACTCGGTCAAACCGGTCTTCTTGCGGGTTTCGATCTGTCCGTACTGGTTCACGTAGCGCTGCAAGGTCTTAAAATCCTTGTAGTCAAAGTACGCAACGTCCGTACGGTGTTTAAAAATCTTTGCCATAATTCAAAATCCTCCGGATTTCTTCGATTTTCGATATTGGATTATCGATTATCGGGTTAGTTATCGTTTGCTATTGGCTTTTTGTAAGCCTGAAAGCATCTTGTGAACTGTGTTACATTGGTTCGTCATTCGCTCGAGCATCGGTTTATCGATATACCCGATACCACATGCAATCAAAAGCTGATTCTCTAGCTCGGTTAAAGATCCGTTCGCTATTGCGTAGAACTGATCTTTTTCGCGAGCGCCTTTTCTCCCGAAGCCTTCTGCTATATTGGAACAGACTGAAACGCTTGCTCTAGTCATTTGGCTTGCCAACCCATATTGCTCGTGCTTCGGAAATTTCTCACATATCTTATAGGTGCCTATCGAGAGCTTGTAAGACTCCTGCCAAACACGCAAATCACGGAATGACTTGATAGGCCTGGATGTTAAAGCTTCCATAATCGAAAATCTATAATCGATAATCGGTTATTAGAATGGGATGTCGTCGAGGTTGATTGGATCGTTGCCGATGTCTTCGATAACGACATCGTCTTTCTTCTTGCTTGGCGCTGGTTTGCTTGAACCACCGGAATCGCTCCGCTGGTAGCCACCGCCACCATTGCCACCCTGGCCACCGCCCGAGCCGTCGCCGCCACCGCCGAGGAACGTCACGTCTTGTGCGTTCACTTCAACTTTGCTGCGCTTCTGGCCGTCAGATTCCCACGAACGGCTCTGTAAACGGCCATTCACCAGGCATGGGCGACCCTTGCTCAGGTACTGCGCTACGCGCTCGCCTAGCGGCCCCCAGGCTACGATATCGATGTAATCGGTCGCTTCCTGCCAGGTGCCGTCGGCACCCTTGTAGCTGCGGTTCAGCGCGAGCGAGAAAGAACAGACGTTCTGCCCGTTCGGCGTCTGCCGAAGCTCTGGGTCGCGGGTCAGGTTCCCCATTAAGATTACTTGGTTGAAACTACGTGCCATATGGCAAATCCCTCCTCGAGAAAGCTATGTTCTCATTGTTAGTTAGTATCTCCACCGTACGCCCCTAGCAAAGCGTAGTCAAGGGCTTAGGCCGTAGGGTTTGGGGCTTAGTTTGCTACACCCTAGACCCTAAGCCCTATCCCCTTAGATGACTACTCTTCAGAGTCGTCGTCATCAGCGCGGTCACCGCGCTTCGCAGCCTGCTCGGCCTTCTTGGCCTTCTCGGCCTCGGCCTTGGCGATAGCCTTCAGGTCTGGGCGAGTAATGAGGAAGCGGATGACTTCGTCGGTAATGTTCAGCACGCTTTCCAGCTTCTGAACGTTCGCACCAGGCATTTCGACCGTGTAGAACACGTAGATAGCCATGTCGTGCTTCTTGATACTGTAAGCCAGCTTGCGCTTGCCCCAGTTATCGATGTTGACGATTTTGGCGCCGTTGTCGGTGAAGATCTTCTCCACACGACTAGTCGCCTTTTCCAGATCTACTTCTAAATCTGGGTCATAAAGGATAGCAATTTCGTATCGCATCAAAACTCCTTTGGTTAACCCGTCCTCCGCATACAGCTTCGGAGGGCTTCGGCCCACATTCACTAGGGATGTAAGCTGAGTTGATATTACAAGAAGTAATTCTACCCCATTTCTCTCTGTTATGCAACATCCTCACCAAGTCCGAGCATCGCCGCCCGCAGCTTGGGCAGTAACGCCACCCTGCCCATTGCGTTCCCCATTTTGTACATCAGAAGGTTCGCAGCCCCAGGTTGCATCATAGGGTGCAACCGTCCCTCGGCATATAAGTCATCATAGACCTTGTTGAAAGACTCGCCCTTGACCGTTGCCGTCCTACTTGCCAGCACCGAAGCTATGCCGAGAAGTGTCAAACCCGCCTGCGTGTCGTGACGTAGCAAGAAGTCCCTGCGCAGCGATGGCTTTACATCTGAAAGGTCTTGCTCGATAACAAGTGCCGTTATGAAGCCTCGTATAGGGTCGAGGCCGTATTGTACATTGCGGTACCCAAATAATGCTTGTTTCTCGCGGTTGTCCAGTAATTTATTTTTGGCGTCGACTAGCGTCGCACCCGGCAGCCATTTGTCGCGATATTTCTTGACTTGTTGCGGCTTGGGGAACAAGAACACTCCCCGTTCACTCAGACGCCTGAACTCCCAATCCTTCATATCTCGTACGAGCGATGCACCTTGCCGCGTGTCTACTACTTTGTCAGGCAAATAGCCCGCTATTCCTAAACCACAGAGGCCGAGCTGCTCGGCCTCGTCAGTCGGGATAGGTGGGCCTTCCTGAAAAATGCAATGAAACGAAGTGCGTTCGCCATAGTTGTGCTGTTCTCGATGTACACGTTGGATACGGCTCGTACGGAGTGCACGACCACCACGCGTACGAAGAACGGGAGTTAGGCGAGGATGAAAGCCATGGTGATAATTTACGAACTCCGTCGGCACCGAATTCAAATCACTTCGTGGCGCTATGGGTAGTGGCATACCAGTGCGCTCGTCTACGGGCGCCTGGAGCCTACCATTTTCCTGCGACGCAACCAAAAAGCTCCTGTCAGTGTCGACAAGAGCCTCGGAGCGTCCAAAATGTCCAGTGTCACGTATGTCACCTGGCGGGAGGAGGTGGTTGCAGAACCCACTAGCGTCTCTCAAACCAGCTTCGCCTGCAGCCATCGCTCCCTCCATTTCGGCTGTTTGTTTTAAACATATGTTAGAACTCTTACAGGAAAAGCGCAAGCATGTTTATAAATTTTGTGTTCAAACCAACACCTTAACTGTATATTTTTCCACATCAAAAGAAGTTCTCCCACCTCTGTTGCATTAACGTTGTAATCTTAACTATAAAGTGCCCGGTAGGCAGTTGCGGCACGTTTTATGAACGTCAGATGATGCTCCGGGATATCGCTCGGCAGCTCCCGCATGTCGAAGAATTTGCCGGTGTGCGGCACACCAAAAGCCTCCGCGTAGTGCACATGCCCCAATTCCTTGCCTCGCTCCGTGTAGTGCAGCGCCACTTCCGTTTTCACTGGACCAATGGTCACTGCCAGCCCACGCACCATACCGCCGAACACCCGGTCGAATATCGTCTGCAGGTCTTCGAGGTCTTCGGAACTGTTTATCTTGTAGCCTGGCACATGCCACATCTCTGGCCAGTGTTCGTGTGTTGCTGGAAAACGAGTCAGCAGCACTTCTACCACGTTCGTCTTGGTCAGATGCAGCGGCACTACGTGTACGCTCGCCAGGTGCCTGCCGACAGGTTTTTTGCCGACGACAGATTCACGCACCACAAAACTCTGCTTGCTGGCATGCACATCCCGCGCCTTGATATTACTTACCACAAATGACATAGTAAATTTACTATACCACTGTAATCTATATATGTCTACTCTTCGCTATCTATACGCATGGCTATCTGCCGTTTGAGCGCTTTATCGAACGTTGCGACCTGCACCCCATCTACCGCTGCCGAAGCAGCCAGTACACAATCCTCGAAGTCCAGCGCGCTTCCGGCGAACAGGTCTATGGCAGCCGCATCTACTGCACTGGCCGGCCGCAGCGACGGAAAAGCGTAGATAGCGCCGAACACACCAGCAACCTGTTCGCGACTGTATCCCTGCACCCGCAATACATACGTCACTTCCGCCAGATTCACCCGGTCTATACCCAAGCTGTTCGGCAGGCTTTCGGCGAGCAACCGCGTGGCTATGGCAGCTTCTTCGGGCACGTCCTGCAAAAACCACCGCAATACGTAGTTCGTGTCCAGCAGCGTCACAAAAGCCCTCGCGCCGCAGCGTTCCGGCGCTCGCTGGGCGTCAGCGGCTGATTGCCGGCAGGCGGGCCTACCTGCTGCCGTAGCTCTTCAGGCGTCAGAGACGTCTTGATGGCGATGGTGTGGTCGTCTAGCAGCTCGAACCGGGCGAAACCTCCGGGCTTAAGCCCGATTCTTTCCCGCAATTCTTTTGGCAGCGTTACCTGCCCTTTCGAAGTCACGCTATACGATTGCTGATTCATACTTACCATACTACATTAGTATTACCCAAAAATCAAGTAATACTATCCCATAAACACCTCTCAACAATTGAATAACTACCGCGTACGCGGTAGTTATTCAATTGCCATCTGGCTGGCTGCGTCTGTAAAATCAGACCAAGTATTACTGGACGAGGGTGTTGTCGCGGACGGGCTGCGGGGCTTCGTCGAAGCCTTCATCGCCAGCTTCACCGCCGCCGAAGACTTGGTCCAGGCTGCTTACGAGCACTTCTCGCGGCCTAGAGCCGCCTGCAGCGCCGATTATGCCCTGTTCTTCCATTTCTTCTATCAAGCGGGCTGCACGGCCGTAGCCGATGCGCAGGCGGCGCTGCAACAAGCTAGTGCTAGCTTTCTTGTTCTCGATGACCACACGCACCGCATCACGGAACATGTCGGCGTCACTACCGCCGCCAGGGCCTGCATCGGCCACCACGCCGCCCTTGCCGATAGTCACGGGCTGGCTGACGACTTCGTCGTTGTAGTCGGGTGCACGCTGCAGCTGGATGAACCCGGTTACCTTTACGGTTTCTTCGTCGCTGATGAACGCCGCCTGGACACGCTTCGGCTTCGGCATATCACTAGTCAGCAGCAGCATGTCACCACGGCCCAGGAGCTTCTCGGAACCTATCTGGTCGATAATGGTTCGTGAATCCACCTGAGAGGCAGTCGTAAAGGCGATGCGGGCTGGCACGTTGGCCTTGATAAGCCCGGTAATGACATCGACCGATGGGCGCTGCGTCGCGAGAATAAGGTGAATGCCCACGGCGCGGGCTTTTTGAGCGATGCGCACGATAAGCGCTTCCACGTCGCGAGCCGCCATCATCATCAGGTCAGCCAACTCGTCGATGACGATAACGATGTACGGCATACTGTCGGTATCTTTCAGCGCGTTATATTCACCGATGTTGCGCTTTTTGTGCTCGGCCAGCGTCCGGTAACGGCGCTCCATTTCGGCCACCGACCACTTGAGCGCCGAAATACACTTCTCCGGCTCGGTTATAACAGGAGTCAGCAGGTGCGGGATGTCGTTGTATGGCGTCAACTCCACCGTCTTCGGGTCGACCAGTATTAGCTTGAGGTCAGACGGTGTGTTGCGGTACAGCATGCTGGTCAGGATGTCGTTTATCATAACGGACTTACCGGAGCCGGTCTGACCGGCGACCAAGAGGTGCGGCATCTTAGCCAAGTCGGCAACCACCGGCTTCCCGGCGATGTCTTTACCGATGGCGAAGGTCAGCGCGCCTTTTTCGTCTACCCAATCACGCGATTGCAATATCGAGGCCAAGCGCACGGTCGCACCCTTGATATTCGGCACTTCTATACCCACAGCACGCTTGCCCGGGATGGGCGCTTCCATACGGATAGAGGTAGCGGCCAGGTCAAGCGCCAGGTTGTTTTCAAGCGCGGTAATCTTGGTCAGCTTCACACCCGTCGGTGGTCGCAGCGTGTACTGCGTGACGCGCGGACCGATGTTGGCACCCTCCATCTCAACATCTATATTGAAGTGCTCAAACGTTTCCTTAATGCTCTTGGCGTTAGCTTCGACATTGCCGGCATCTGCCTTGTCTTGCTTCTGGTCCAGCAGCTCTACCCCTGGGAATTTCCAGTCTGGGTCGCTGGCTGCGGTCAGAGCTTCGTGGTTTTCGTTTATCGTCAGTTTGGCAGCGCTATTTTTCAGGCTGCTGAGACGCGGCGCGGGTTGCGCCTTGCCGTGATGCTCTACCGGCACGCCTTCGTTCATCTGGAAGCCAGTCTTAGTCTTCAGCGCCTCCAGGCCGTCTGCTTCCTCGTCTTCTTCGCGCGGTTCACGCTGGAAAGGCCTCAGCAGCACCTTCGGCGATATGCCGAAGGCGAAGAACACGGCGAACATGGTCAGGAAGAAGAACAGCAGACTGGCCGGGAACTTGTCGAGCGCAGTAAACACCGCATTGCCCAGGACCGCGCCGACGCCGCCACCGTGCCCGCCCGTTACCGTGCCGCCATCACTTTTGGTCGCGAAGGCAGCATGGAAAAAGCCCGCCGCGAACAGCAGGAGCAAAAGCATACCGAAAAATTTGCTCAGCGGCACCCGGTGGTCTTCGGAGGTAAATTTGTATACACCCCAGTACACCAGTGCCAACGGCACCAGCCATGCCGCGAAACCGAATGCCCAGTACGCGCCGTGAAAGAGCCCGACCGGCAGGTTGCCGCCGGTACCGAAGCCGCCTATTAGCATAAATATCGCCACCAGTATGAACAGTACCGCGGCGCTATAGCCCCAGAACGGGGACCGTTCGTGTACCACCGCCTCTTCGACGACCTTCTTCTTTTTCGCTGACTTTTTCTTTTTTGCCATAACTGTTTTGATTATACCCTCTGAATGTGTCCTGGTCTACTGCTTCGGTAGCCGTATGTTAGGAAGGAGCCGTATACGTTCGTTGTATATAGCTAGCGCATTATGAGCGACCACGAAAGCAGCTTGCGCCTCTGTACTGGTCGGATCAATTGCCACGCGCAGCGCCGCCAATCGCTCGTCGCGCATATGGTTGAGATACGTGGGATTACCACCAGCTTGGGCTATCATATCGGGGTCACGCAATACCTTTTCTATGGCCTCAGGACCCCTGACATTTTCGGGAGTGAACTCATAAGGGTCGCAAACTTCTAGCTGTTGAGACTTCATATACAATACTATAGCAAAAATTACTACATAAGTCAATAAGCTTGTACCCGAATCACGAAACTAAAACAGAGGCAACCGTCATCTCGACCGCAGTGGAGAGATCTTCCCTTACAGAGGTGATTATATGGAGGATTTCTCCACTTCGCTCCGCTTCGGTCGAAATGACAGAGGTGGGGTTTCGTGATTCGGGTGCTTGTGGTTTAACTGCGTTCAAAAAGCTATTACACGAAATAACACCTTAAAAGGATGAACCTTTTAAGAAATGTTTTGTGGTATGTGCAAATCAGGCTGGGCGGCCGGGGACGATGAACTTGAGTGGCACCTGGGCGTACGCGTCGGCCAGCCGCTTGTCGAGCGTCATAAAACTGCTGCAACCGCTGCGCAGCGCTATGGCCACCTGCAGCGCGTCTTCGAAGTCTTTGCCCTGCTCGTTCGCCACCGCCCACGAGTAATCCTCGGCGATAAAATCCAGCAGTTTATATGTCGCGACAGCTGTACGGATATCTTCATCCAGAACGGCATCTTTGCGGCCAAAGTACCACATAAGGTGCGCGGTCAGCGTAGAAGCGGCCACAGGTTCAGCGATACTCCCGAGCACAGACTCAACATCCGGCCGATGACGGCGGTCTGGCAACAGTAGTTCCAGCGTTACGTTAGCGTCGGCGAATACCATATTTTTCGCCAGCGGTTTCGGCATAGAGCTGCTTGATAGTCTTATTCGGGTCCAGCGTACCCTTGGCAGATGCACGCGCCTTCTCAGAGGCAGCTAGAATCCGCTTCACCTGTTCGCGAGGGTCTTCTGCAATTTCGGCCTGCTTTTGCACCGTAACCAATGGCCTGGAGTGGTAAATGACGGTTATCGTGTCGCCTGCGGCGATGCGCTCCAAAAAGCCGGGCACATCTTTGCGTATTTCTTGCATAGAAATCGTCTTATTCATAACTTTAAAGTTACCTTAAAATAACTTAAAAGTCAAGTTTCGTCGAATATTAAACCAAAAATATCCTCGGATTCACTCCGAGGATATTTTTTCAGTTTCCCGCAGGAAAGAGCAGCCCGGCCAGTAAGTAAGTATGAGCGAAGCGAACGAAGCGTAAGCTGAGCTTTAGGGGGAGGGAGGTTGCTTTCGAATTCATTTCGAGAGCATCCGGGAGGGGCGAGCCCCTCCCTTAAACTAATCGACGCGGGCGTCTTGGGTCAGCAGGCGTTCACGCATCTTCTGGAAACGTTCCTGCTGCTCGGCCGCGATTTCTTCGGCTGTCTTGGTTTTGGTCTGGTGCACCGTTTTGGCACTTTCGGTCTTGCCGCCGATGACGTTCACGACCGGGATGACGATAGGGCTGCGCTGCGTCTGCTCGAACAGGTAGTGCGTCATGTGGTCCTTCAGTTCTACCTTGAATCGGTCGAGGTCGATACGCTTGAAGCGCTGCCCAACCGCCCGGCGGACTTCGGCGCGGAGGCCATTCATCAGCTCTTCTTGCTCGCGCATGTAAATGAACCCGCGGGAAATGATGTCGGGGCTGGTCAGTAGGTTGCCGTTCTTTTTATCGACGGTTATGACCACCGCGACCAGACCTTCTTCGGCCAGCAGCACGCGGTCTTTCACCACCACGTTGCTGACGATAGCACCGGTCTGGTCGACCAGGATAGTCCCGTTCGGCACCTGGCCGATGACTTCCATTTTGTCCTGCGTCAGGGCTATGACATCGCCATTCATCGCGTTCACCGTGTTTGCGCGCGGAATGCCCTGCTCCACCGCCAGGTCTATGTGGCGCTGCTTGACGCGATACGCACCGTAGATGGGGATGAAAAACTTCGGTTTGGTCATGTTTATCATGTCGGCGTATTCGTCGCGGCTAGCGTGGCCGGAAACGTGCAGCGGGCCGACGCCGTCCAGATCGTGCAGGCGGGCTTCAAACACGTGCACGCCCATTTTGGTCATATTGTCGACCATCTGGCCGATAAGGCTGTCGTTGCCAGACTCCGGAATCGGGGTGCTGGAAAGGATGACCGTATCTTGCTCTTTGAGCTTCACATGGCGGTGTTCGCCGTTGGCCATGCGCTGGAGCGCGCTGCTCGGTTCGCCCTGGCTACCGGTGGCGACCACGACGACCTCTTCGTCCTTCATGCTTGCGACATTAGCGATAGGCACGAACGTACCCTTCGGAATCTTCATGAAACCGTTGCGGACTGCCATTTCCAGGGTCGAAACCATGCTGCGGCCGTCCATGGCGACTTTCTTGCCATGGTGCACGGCGGCATTGACTATCATCTGGACGCGGTTCATGTTCGTCGAAAACAAGCCGATGAAAATACGGCCCGGTGCCTGGTCCATGATGTCGATGAAGCTCTGCTCAATAGTGCTCTCCGACGGCGTGCGACCCATGCGTTCTACCGTAGTGCTCTCGGAAAGCAGTGCGAGCACGCCCTCTTTACCGAGCTCTTCGAGCCGTTCGTAGTCGCTGCGCTCGTGGTCGAGCGGGTTCGGGTCGAAGCGGAAGTCACCGGTGTTGATGATGCGCCCGACCGGGGTGTCGATAACCACACAGGTTGAGCCAGGAATGGAGTGCGTTATACGCACCAGCTCGACGTAAAATTCACCGACTTTGAGCCGCTCGTGGGTGTTTTCGTTCATGGTCACCGTCTGCAGCTCGAAGCCTTCGGGCATAGGCAGGCCGAAGTTCTCAAAGATTTCTTCCACACGGCCGATGGTGAACTTGGAACCGTAAATCGGCGCTGGGAACTTCGGTACGATGTGCGGCAAGCCGCCGATGTGGTCGAGGTGCCCGTGGGTGATGACGTATGCACGCAGCTTGTGCTTGATACCTTCCAGGTACGCCATGTCGGCAATGCCGTAGTTGATGCCCGGCAGGTCGACACTCAGGTCGTTGCCGGCGTCGATGATGACAGCGTCATTCATGTATTCGACAAGAATGGTGTTCTTGCTACCGCCGCCGTCCATACCGCCGAGGCCGATAATCTTCAGGCGTGGTGAATCATCGATGAAGTTCGCGCGGCCTTTGTCTTCGCTGGCTGGCAAGTACTGGTTGGCGACACGCTGGGCATCCATCTGCGTGCGCTTCTGCGCGCGGACGGCCGCACCACGGCTGACGGTCGGTTTGCTACCGTTGTCTTTCGATGTGTTGCTACCGTTCTGACCCGACTGTCCCTGTGAACGGCCGGACTGGCGGCCACCGCGGCCACCACCACGGTTCTGCCTGGGAGGCTTGCCACCTTCTCTGTTATTGGTTGGTTTATCCATTGTTTCTCCTTGTTTCTGTCATCCCCGCGAAGGCGGGGATCCATTTTCTTCCTGGATTCCCGCCTTCGCGGGAATGACAACATTAATTACTTCGTAATCTTTTGTAAAATGTCGGGTATCAGCGCGAAATCGTCGATGAGGGTTTGGCGCATGGACCCGTTGTACAGTGCTGCTGCCGGGTGAAACAGCGGTAATATGACCAATTGCAGTGTATCGTCGGCATGTGACTTCATGGCGATACGGATGCGCTTGGGTTCCCCGTGGACTTTGCTGATTTGCAGGTCCGGCAAGAAACAATTCATGCTGTGCCGCCCGAGTGTTGCCACAACTAACGGCTGAATTATTTCTAGCTGGCTCTGCAAGTATGGCAGAAATTCCTTCTTTTCTTCTGGAAGCGGGTCACGGTTGTTCGGCGGCCGGTACTTCACGATGTTGGTTATGTAAATGTCCTTTCGTTCCAGCCCAATCATTTCGAGCATTTCGTTCAGGAACTTCCCCGCTGCACCCACGAACGGAATTCCTTGCAAGTCTTCGTTCTTGCCCGGCGCCTCGCCGATGAACACAATCTTCGCATCTGGGTTGCCATCTCCGAACACCAGCTGCGTCGCCTGCTTCCGTAGCTCCGGCGTCGGGTCGGCCGCCTCAATCGCCATCTTCAAGTCATCAAGTTGCTGCTGTTTCGTCGTACTCATTTGTGGCGTACCAGTAGCATCCTCACTAAGTTTTGCAAGAATCCCACCGCTAATACGATTGCCAGTGCCCACTGCCACAGGCTGCCGCTGTTTATGGCCAGCGAGCCGAATATGTACGCCAGCCCCAGCTCGACCAGGCCGAACACCAGGTGTCCGAGGCGGGTCTTGTGCCATTTTTCGAGTTTGGCGATATCCATATGCTACTTCTTCTTGTCGCGGGCGAACTGGTAGCCCAGACACACGCCGCCGCCGAGCGCGAGCAAGAGCGCAATACTTACCTGCAAAGCCTGGAACGACTGCGTGCCATCCTGCTGGCTGAGCCACGGCAAGATACACAGCAGACCGAGCAACAGTGCCAGGGCGAGCAACGCCGGCACCTCTATGCCGCTGGTAAGCTTCATTTTCTGTGTGGCTGCTTTTGCTTTTTTAGTTGCCATAGTGTTTGACCCCTTATTTAGCTTTTTTATCCTTTAGTTCACGAGCAGCGGCCTTCATGCTGAGCTGCAATCTACCGCGGTCGTCGATGGCCACGAGTTTAACCGTAACCTTATCGCCTTCCTTCAGTTTATCACTAGGCTTCTCGGTCCGCTCCTCCGAAATTTCCGAAACATGCACCAGACCGTCTTTGCCCGGCAGAATCTGCACGAACGCACCGAAGTCGAGCACGCTCACGACCGGCTTGTCGACGTATATGGCACCGACTTCTGGGTCTTCGGTAATGCTCTTTATCCACTGTATGGCGGCGTCGATGTGTGCCTTGTCCGGGCTGGCAATCATAACCGTACCGTCGTCTTTGATGTCGATTTCGGTCTCGGTTTCGGCCGTAATCTTCTGGATGGTTTCGCCGCCCTTGCCGATGACTTCACGAATCTTGTCCGGGTTGATAGTTATGCTGATGACCCGTGGTGCGTACGGGCTTAGGTCGGCACGTGGCTCGGCCAGCGTACCAAGCATGTGCTCGAGAATCTCGGCGCGACCCTTTTTGCCCTGTTCCAGCGCCTTCTGCAGCGTCGAGACCGGCAGGCCGTGCACCTTCATGTCCATCTGCAGCGCCGTAATGCCATTTTTGGTACCAGCGACCTTGAAGTCCATATCACCGGCGAAGTCTTCGGCGTCAGCGATGTCGCTCAGCACGTAGAAGTCCTTACCGTCGACCATCAGACCCATGGCGATGCCGGAGACTGGAGCCTTCAGCGGTACACCGGCGTCCATTAGCGCCAAACAGCTGCTGCAGGTCGCGGCCATAGAAGTTGAACCGTTCTGGCTCATAATTTCGGTAACGCTACGGACGGTGTATGGGAATTCTGCTTCAGATGGCAACACGGCCGAAAGAGCGCGCTCTGCCAAGTAACCGTGGCCGATTTCGCGGCGGCCTGGGCTGCCCAAGCGACGGACTTCACCTACGGTGTAGCCCGGCGCATTGTAGTGGTGCATGTAACGGCGTTCGCCTTCGCGCTCCATGGTGTCGACCAGCTGCGCGTAGGAAAGCGGTGCCAGGGTGACGATGTTCATACCCTGCGTCATACCGCGAGTAAAGAGGCTGGAACCGTGTGCCCGTGGCAAGAAACCGACTTCGGTGCTGAGCGGCCGGATTTCTTCGAGCTTGCGGCTGTCTGGGCGCACACCGTGCTCGACAATCCCCTTGCGAACGTCTTTGTGGATAGCCAGCTGCAACGCTTCGTCGTATTCGCCACGCAGTTCTTTGTACGCTTCTTCACCGATTTTGGCGGCAAATTCGTCGTGCATCTGCTGCTTCAGCGTGGCAACCAGCTCGTTGCGCTCTGGGTATGGGGCGCGCAGGTCTTCGCCGAGCTTGCCTTCGACCCAAGCATCGACTTCCTTCTGGAACTTTTCGTCTGGCAGAGCCAGTTCGTACTCTTGCTTCGTCACGCCCACCTTTTCGGCCAGTTGCTTCTGGAGCTGGATGGCCGGCTGGATGGCTGCCTGTGCGAACTCTAGTGCAGCGACAACTTCTTCTTCGGTGGCTTCGTTGGCACCGGCTTCGACCATCATTATGGCGTCGTGCGTGCCGGCGACGACCAGGTCGAGCTTGTTGTTTTCGAGCTCTTCGTAGCTCATGAATGCCTTGTATTTGCCATTTTCGTCCATGCCGACGCGTACACCGGCTACGGGGCCGTCAAACGGCGCACCGGTCAGCATAAAGGCGGCAGACATGGCTATCATAGCGACCATGTCGGGGCGGAAGCTTGGGTCCATGCTCAGCACACTAGCCACACCCTGCACTTCGTTGCGGTAGCCTTTTGGCCACAGCGGACGGATGGGACGGTCTATCAGCCGGCCGATGAGCACGGCGTCGTCACTCGGCTTAGCTTCGCGCTTTATGAAACGGCTGCCGGAAATCTTACCGGCTGCATAGAACTTCTCTTCGTAGTCGATACTCAGTGGGAAGTAATCCATACCCTGGATAGGTTTGCCCAACATAGCCGTGCCAAGCACGACTGTTTCGCCGTAGCGCACCAGCACACTAGCGGTGGTACGGAAACCGACGCGGTTGACTTCGAGCTGCAGCGGGCGGCCACAAAACTCCGTCTCTACGGTTATAACGTCTTTGCCATAAGGGTTTATGGTCTTGTTGTTCTGGTTCTGGCTCATTCTTTAGCCTCTTTCCGTTCGTCTCTGTTCGGAGTAAGATTCAATCCTCCGTAGCCTTGTGCGAAGGAGGGCTGTGTCTAACCCCGAAACATCTTAAGGCTCTCATTCCCGTGTCATCTTGAGCGAAGTCGAAAGATCTTCCCTGTTTTTAGAAGATTCCTCCACTACGGTCGGAATGACACCCATGAAACTCAAGCCCTCTTTAGTAAATTGCTAGAATTTTGGTTCTAGTTGGTGTGGCTCACCGTGGTCAGCCACACTGCCAAAGTCAAATTCTTAGCGGCGGATGCCGAGCTTCGCAATAAGGTCCAGGTACGCCTGGCCATCTTCTGCAGCGATGTATTGCAGCAGGCGCTTGCGCTTGCCGACGAGCTGTAGCAGGCCGCGGCGGGCTGCGAAATCGTGCTTGTTTTTCTTGAGGTGCTCGGTGAGCTCCTTAATCCGTTCGGTAAAAATGCCGACCTGTACCGCTGCACTACCGGTGTCGGTCTTGCTAGCCTGCAGGTCTTTGACAATCTTCGTCTTCTTTTCGCTTGAAATCACGCTTGTCTACTACTTTCCAGTACTCCACGTACTACTTTAGAGATTACTACTGATGGCGTTACGCGTCATTATACCAGCTCATGACCCCTAGCGCAAGGTGTTAGTACCTGAGTCTCAAAACCCCGTAAGTCCTGTTATTCTGGCTTGACCTGTCCGTCCTGCCGGAAAGACAAGTCAAACCCGGAGTGACAGTGGGCTTTTGAGACTCAGGTGAATCAGCCTACACCGGTGGCAGCGTGATTTCAGAGCAGGCCTGGTACAGGCGTACCTGCCGTAAGGCGAGCGGCAGCACGAGCCGCTGGGGCCGGTGAATAATCTGGCCGCACGGCTTTGATTCACAGATGGCGACCTCCTCCAGCAGCAGTACCAGACCGGCCGCAGTGCCAGCGCTCCAGCCACCCTGCTCGTTTACAAGCCGCTGGTTGAGTGCGGGCTGCGCGGGGTACTGAGCATAACCACCGTTTCGCAGCCGCCCAACAGCATGCATAGTCTCATCAAGCGGGAGAATCCAGTGCCTTCCGCTGTCACACATACCGACGAAGCCGCTCCCCTTCAGGGCCAGCCAGCCGCCTCGCTGCACTTGTATACCCGGTTCCTCCAAGCATTCTCGTAGCAACTCGGTGGCAAGTTCACGGAAAGAGGACGCCAATGGCGCCTCGTCGGCACAAGGCAACCCTTCAGCTTCGGTAGCTACGAACACCTCGTCCCTGAAATCTTCACCCGAAAACGGATTGACCATGACAGTTTCACCATCGACTAGTAGCCTCGTCTCCACGGGCTCCAAGCCCGCAGCAGCCATCATCTCGTAGAACGGGTCGGTGTCTTGCGATAGAGGATAGCTGGCCATGGGCTGCAGGTGGATGCATCGGTTCGGCGCTAGATGGTATGGAAGTACTGCGGCCTCACGATGCATCAACTTCCTTATGCATACGTAATGGCCCGGAATTCTGGCCGATTCCCAGCTAAAGCTTATTGTCAAGCATAGTTCGGACGAAAGTAGCGACCTGGCCATGAGCCTGAAGGGCAAGTTTTTGTGACTGCGAAGGATTGGTCGCAACAGTGTTTTCGCGCCAGAGCGGAGATTGCGGTGACAGGCCAGCCTTCTGCATGCCAGCCATGAATCCGTCGGCACCCGGTAACTCACCGCCCGAGTTCAGCTGGTCATTGAAGGCCTGTGCGACTTCTGTGAAGGGACGTCTGTTCTCGCCCGCAATAGTTTGGAGGATGCCCCTTATCGCCGGAGCATTGGCACTCACCATGCCCCTCAGGTATGCTCGGCTTGCCGTGTTTGCATCCCGAGATGCAGGCACAGCCTCTCTTCCAAGCTCAGGCCGTTCGACGGCTTGAGGTACTGCCACGGCCGAAGATAGCCCCCTTTCGTCGTTCGGTATGATTTGGACTTGTACTCGGACAGGTTCTGCCATCGGTCTTTCCTGGGGGGCTTCACCCATACTTGTGTCTTCAGCCCGATACGGTTCAGGGGTTCCGTTTTCTTCCTGGTGCTCCACTACCGAGCCGGCGAACAACTCTCCGCTTTGATACTGCCGCTGCAATTCGTCGAAGGCAGCCGTCAAGTCTGCCGTCCTTGTCCTGATATCACCACGATACTCTCGAGCCTGTCCATATAGGCCCTTCAGCCTGGCTGCCAGAACCTGCTGCTGGCCCGGAGCCAAGTCTTTATAGCCAGCGAATCCGCTGAATTGCCGGCCTGGCACATACCGGTTAAGCCGTAGCCAAGTTTCGCCAAGCGTACGATTTATATCTTCTGGTGGTTGTGATTCTGGCTGCGGGAATACGGCATCTTGGCTCTCCTGGCCACTGGTTGGTGTTTCCTCAAGCGCTGCCGCCACACTGGCGCGGGCTGATTCTATTCGAGCGGCACGAACAGGCTCCTCTGCTCGCGTTTGAGTTGCGCGCCGTTCTTGCGCAAGAAGTTCGGAGCGTTTCTGCCAAATGGCATCCCGCTGGGTACGCCAAATTTCAACCTGCTCATAATGCAAAGGAGTCTTAGCGGGCGAATTGGCCCAGTTCGAAAGGTTGGACTCGATGACCCGAAGCATATCATTGCAGTTACCAGCGGAAGGTGTCCGGTGTGCGACAGCCACGAAATACGCCATCGACACACCCTCTTGCGTAAGCAGCTCATCACCACTCAATCTGTTTTCCGCCGCTTGCGCTCCAATGGCGTGGAGCGCCATTTCAAAACTTACCGGTGGTTCACCTTTTTCCTCTTGGTATGCTTGGTGCAAACGCACTGCTTCAACCCTCGCCTCTTCACCCATTCCTTGGGGCTGGTACGCCTCAAGTGTCTCCTGTGCCCGCGAAAACGAATCTACCGCCGATGCCGAGCCCACTCCTTCAGACAATACCAGCGCCGCGCTGTTGAGAGCTTCCATCTGCGCTCCATCAGTATCGGGAACACGGTCCGCGGCAGCCAACATATCTGTACTCAATTCTTGTAGTTGCTCCTTACGTAGATGCGCAGAGCCAGCCATAGCTTCGACGCCAGCTGGTATGTTCTGTTCGGGATAGTTTGAGTGCATGATTTTGTATGTTTGTTTTAGCAACCTGCATACAGACTAGCATAAGTTTTATGAAATGTCAATTATGTACTCTTCGAGTGTGTCCTGCTGCAGCGCTTTGACTTCGTGCGCGTCAGCTATAAAAAACCCGCCGACGCGGGTGCGACGGAGGTCGGACATGTAGGCGCCGGTACCGAGGAGTTTGCCGAGGTCTTCGACCAGGCTCCGGATGTAGGTGCCGCTACCAACTTCGCTGGTGAATTTTACGAACGGATAGTCATAAGAGGTCAGCGTATTGCTATAAACCATGACCGGGCGAGCTTCTAGCACTACTTCTTTGCCTTTCCGGGCCAAATCGTAGGCCCGCTGGCCGTTCACTTTCATAGCCGAAAATACGGGTGGTACCTGCATGATTTGCCCCTGTAGACTCTCGAGCGCCGCTAGGACAGCCTCTGGGGCCGGAGCAGTATTGGATACGGCTGTCTTTTCACCCTCTTCGTCGCCAGTGGTGCTGGTAAAGCCCAGCTTCATGGTAACCTCGTAGGTTTTGTCGAGTTTGGTCAGTTCAGTCGCTTTGCGGGTGTATTCTTTGCCCACCAGTAACACCAAAAGGCCGGTAGCCAAAGGGTCCAGCGTCCCGGTGTGCCCTACTTTGCAGTTCTTGGGCTTTTTGCCCTCGGCGGTCGCAACCATTTTCCGCACGTAATTCACCACGTCGAAACTGGTCCAGCCGCTGGGTTTGTCTACTAACAGTACTCCTTGCAACTAGCGGTCCGCCTCTGGCGGTACGTATGGAGACCACGCACCATTTTCTTCTGCGAGCCTCGCTTCGAATAACGAACTTCGCAGATTCATTGTAGTACCATCGGCATCAACTAAGCGGACCAGATTGTCCCCATCTGGCTTAGCCACGATTGCTTCTAAAGTAAATACCTTACCAGAATCACGCTGGACATATTGCGCGGGGACTTCAGGCTCTTCATGCATAGCAGCATCTCCCACTAGCTTCAGCAAATCACCGCGTAAACGGGAAGCCCCTTCCGCAGGAGCGGTACGGTCCGAGTCGGCCAGTGAAAGGCCTTTACCTTTGAGACGTGAGGGATTCATAAACTATATTATACCGCATACGGTTAAAAAGGTCAAACCTACCCTAATCCAGGGCAACTGCATTCTCCCAACCCTACCTCATATAACAGCCGCCATCCTCAGGAATTTCCCAAGCAGGCGCGTGCTCTTCTCGAGGTTGTGAATCGTATCTGAGATAGAGCGGAGTTTTA
>JBDHUJ010000002.1:0-59091 GCA_039809105.1 Saccharimonadales bacterium (SeqCode) | reverse complement strand
GAAGTGTTGGGCGAGCGGTTGGTGAGGCATATGTGTTCCTTGTTTGTGTTACAGCTCCTAGCATAGCGGAAAAAGAAAAGGGCTTCCTGGCGGAAGCCCTTTTCATATGCGATTGCCCTGTAATGTACCTAGAATCAATAGATAGTTTTCCGGTCTATTTACACCCCACCGCTCAAGAGCAAATATCTGGCATGACGGATGGGGCTGTGCATATTTATGAGTTTTCAGAAGGATTTCCTCTTACTCGCAGCGATAGGGACCAAAGCGCAAAACCGGACAGAAAGGTTGTCGAGGCAGTGATTGGCGGAGAGATGACATATCGTGCTGTAGTCGATAAGGGTCTTTCGCGACGGCGGTTTAATGCAGTGTGTCAAGCGGCGGTTCATGAGGCTGTATACACACTGGGCAAGTAGCCTGGCTCGTCTGTCGAGACTGTCTGATACACTAATAAGATGAAAATTCAAATTATAACGCTGTTTCCGGAGATGTTCGAGGGCGTGCTGGGCAACAGCATGCTCTGGAAGGCTAGCGACCGCGGAATTGTGGAGTATTCGTGCATAAACTTGCGCGAGTTTGGACTTGGCCCTCGGCGCCAGGTAGACGATACGCCGTATGGTGGCGGCGATGGCATGCTGCTGAAGCCGGAACCGTTGGTTGCGGCCATAGAACTTGCGAAACAGAACGACCCGACCGCCCACGTGTACCTACCGACACCTAGAGGACGGACCTATAGACAGTCGCAGGCCAAGCAGATTGCGGCAGATAACAGGGGTATGATTATCGTATGTCCACGGTACGAAGGGTATGACGAACGCGTTACCAAATGGGTCGACGAACAGTTTTGTATAGGTAGCTACGTGCTGACCGGTGGCGAATTGCCAGCGATGATTTTAATCGACAGCGTAGTGCGCTTACTGCCGGGTGTGCTGGGCGGCGAAGCATCGGTGGAAATAGAATCATTCCAGCAGGACGATGAAAACATCGAGTTCCCACAGTACACGCGCCCCGAAGATTTCCAGGGCATGAAGGTCCCCGAAGTCTTGCTGACCGGTCACCACGCCGAAATCGAAAAGTGGCGCCAGGCGAACGCTCATCGTCCGGGCAAGGCTTCGGAGTAGCGATGGAGAGTCGTGCATTTACGTTTCATCCGGGAGGCACGGCGAGGCGGATGGCCAATGGTGTCGTATATGCGCCGTATAGTTGGGGTGGCAATGACAATAACTCGCACAACCGCTATGCGGCCCTGGCGCAGGAGTCTGGTTTTGACGTCATAAACCGGCATGTGCCCGGCACGGGAGCGGTCATCATCGACAGGGCTACCCGGCGTGACCTGCGACGCGGTGATATAGCGGAGCTTGCGGCTCAGGAAGCGGCGAATGTCGAAAAGTATCTGAACGACTACGAGGTGCGGGTCGCTATGGGCGATTCGGGCCGAGGGCTGTGGGTGGCTACTATGAGCTTGCACAAAATCTTCAGTCATGTACTCATCCGCGACGGCTTTAACGCTCATGCTCCTGAAAGTGTGTTGCAAGGGACTTTACGTGTACTACTTCGGGCAGGTAGTTGGGGCGAAGCTGGCCCGCAGCTAGTGCCAAACGACCCGCAGACCCTAACAGAAAGAGCGTATTCCGCTGCGTGTAGTTTGAGTGAGATGAAACATCACGCCCGGCTTATGTGCGGCACGGCGAGTACGCAGGCTATGGTCGAGATGGTTGCCCAGCCAGAGCTACCGGTTCACAACGTATCCCTCGGACATGGTATAGGCGGCCGGCCGGAACAGATGCGACGCTGGAACGAAACTTTCGTAGCTATACGGGCCGGTATGCCGGGTTCCGCTCCGTTCCTGGGCACTGACGAGTCGCGATGGGGTCATGCCAACCTGCTTGAGCCGACAGGCGCTGCTCAGCATATACGGCAGACGGTCGAACTGGGGCTGCCGACAGAGCGCTAGATTCCATCTACTGCCCAAGAGGTCTATACTGAAGGGGTAAACGGAGGAGCGACTATGAAACTACCATTTGTGAAGCCGGTGTATGCGCATTGTGATTTGCCGTGCGGGGTGTATGACCCGGCCCAGGCGCGCATCGAAGCCCAGAGCGTCAAAGCCATCCAAGACAAAATGGCGAATTTTGAGGGTGATGACCGAGTACGCGCGCTCATCATCAAAGAAGAACGGGCGGAACTGGTGAAACATCACTTGTGGGTACTATGGACTGACTACTTCAAGCCGGAGCACCTGGAAAAGTACCCGGACTTGCACGACAAATTCTGGAAGGCGACCAAGCAAGCTAGTGAGTGTAAGCATCATAGCGAACCCGAAGAGGGCCAGAAGCTACTGGATATGATTGATGAAATCGCGGAAATCTTCTGGGCGACCAAGAAAGCCTAAGCAGTTCGTCGTCCGGCAGGTACAAGGCAATAGTATGTTGCCAGCGTTGCACGACGGGCAGTTGGTGGTCGGGAGGCAGACACACGAACTCCGGCCTGGTGACGTCGTTATAGTCAGCCACAATGGGTTGGAAAAGATAAAGCGCATAGAGCGGCAGCAGGGCGACCTGATTTACTTGCTTGGAGATAATCCTGGCGCTAGTACCGACAGCCGCGACTTCGGCTGGGTGCAGGCCAAAACCATCGTCGCCAAGGTAGTGTGGCCGAAACTTACTTAGATTTGGCATGAAACTTAGTCGCGGTATACAATGACCGCATGGCAACAGCATTTTCTCCTTTACAGCCGAAAGTAGTCTTGGGCGTGGCGGCACACCCAGATGATTTAGAATTCAGTGCCGCTGGAACGATGGCGAAGTTCATCGCCGAAGGCGCACAGGGCTACTACCTTATACTTACGAATGCCAACAAAGGCACCGAAGACCGCAGCCTGCAGCCCGACCAGCTGCGCGACATGCGCCGCGAGGAACAACGCCGGGCCGGCCAGATTTTAGGCCTGACCGATGTGTTTTTCTGCGATTACGACGACGGGTGTTTGGAATGCAACCTGGACGTCAAGCGCGACGTTGCCCGGGTTATTCGACAGGTTAAGCCGGACGTGGTTGTCACCATGGACCCAACCATGGTGTACGATGCCGACCGCGGCATGGTAAACCACACCGACCATCGGGCGGCCGGCCAAGCCGCGCTCGACGCCATTTATCCGTTGGCCCGCGACCATCTGAGCTTCCCTGAACTACTCCAAGCGGGCTTGGAGCCGCACAAGGTGACAACCATACTTATGAGCAACTTCGGCGAATCGAATTTCTATGTCGATATATCGCCCTACATGGACACCAAACTCCAGGCGCTTCGCGCCCACGCCAGCCAGCTGGGCAACCCCGACGCGACATGCGAAATGGTCAAACAATGGGCCGCCAGCAACAGCGCCAAAGTAGGCGCAACCTACGCCGAAGCCTTCGTCCGCCTCGACCTCAGCATCTGATTCTCGTAGGCAAATAATTGGCAACTCTTCTCTAACCCATCTTACCAACTTATAGCTTTGTGACTAAAGATGTCCGTGTTGCTCGCTGCAGACCTACTAGGCTTCAACAAGAGAGGGCTTATCTGCTTTGTAACAACAATCACATTGCCGTCCTCTCGGATGCCCCTTATACTTTACAAGTAACTAGTCGTACTATTTACGGACTCTCTCAATAAAAATCTTATCAAGCAGACGGAGGCATATATGGGATTTGGCCCTGGAGGTGGAGGCGGTTCGTCAAGTATTGGTGGCAGTACTGATGTCGCACTCAGTAACCCCGCAAACAATGAAGTGTTGACATATGACGCGGGCGTCGGTAAATGGAAGAACGCCGTAATCAGCGGCGGCGGTTCGACTCCCGATGCGACAACCAGCACCAAAGGCAAACTCCAGCTTGCCGGTGACCTCGGCGGTACGGCGGATGCGCCGACAGTTCCCGGACTCAGTGGCAAGGCTGATGATACGGCAGTCGTACATGTCTCCGGAAACGAATCAGTTGCCGGAACCAAGAACTTCACCGGCATACTGCAAGCCGGAGGCCAGACGGTCGTAACGACGAATGACACCCGCCTCAGCGATGCCCGTACCCCGACCGATGGCAGTGTCGCGTATGCTAAACTATCGGCCGGTGGCGCGACGACCGGTCAGGTGTTGTCGTACAACGGGTCTGCGCTGGCCTGGACGACACCAGGGGGTTTGGTTGCTACTGCGGTAAAAACGGCGAACTACACCGCTGCAGCTGGTGAGTACGTACCAGTGAATACGACGAGCGCCAGCGTAACTATTACGCTTCCGACCGCACCGACGGATGGCACGCAAGTGGCCGTAAAAGTGGTATCCGGCAGTAACAGCTGTGTGGTATCCCGTGGTGGCTCGACCGATGTTTTCAATGTGGCCAGTGGCGCCACGACCCTGACCCTGACTTCGCTAGGGCTTGGCGTGACTTTGCGCTATGCCTCATCCGTGGGCATTTGGTACTCGCTGGATTCCACGCCGCTCTCGGCTCTGAACGGCACATACGCGCCGTACACCGGCCCAGTGCCCGCCGCCTATGCTGCTTCGGCCGACTCGCGGTTCTATGCCGCTCCTGCCAGCAAGAAAGTCGCAGATTTTACGCTGGCGCTCGCGGACGCCGGCAGTGTTATCGAGGTAGAAGGGGCGTCGAATGTCAACGTGACAGTCCCGTCTTCGGCCAGCGTTGCGTTCCAAGACAATACGATTATAGAGCTATCACAGACTGGAGCCGGACAGGCTATCTTGGTGCCGGGTTCCAACGTGACACTGCATAACAGTGGCGGGCTGAAGACACGGGTACAGTGGTCATCCCTTAGCCTGCGCAAGCGTCCGGGAACTGGCTCGGCATTGCCGACGACGAACATGCTCATGCGGTATAAAGGCGATGACTTGACGGGTGCGAACGGCTCAGCGGTTTCATCATGGCCGGAATCCTCCGGCAACAACCTACCAGCGGCAGTCCAGGGGACTACCGCCAACCAGCCGACGCTCAAGACAAACGCCATGAATGGCCATACCGGCGTAGCGTTCAACGGTACGAGCCAGTACTTGAACCTGACTGGTTCGGTGTTGAACCTCGCCCAGAATATAAGCACGCTCTGCGTCTTCGCGGTATATACCTGCAACACGGTTTCCTCGGGCGTCCGTTCGCTCTTCACACTTTCGACGGGCACCAGCTCGCTGAATGCGCGTATAGCTGTCCGGCATCGCGACGGCAGTGGAAATAGTGTGATGAGCGCCCGGCGGCTGGATACGGACGGTTCGGTAGTCGCTACCGGTTCGGCTGTTACGGCGGGCGAGAATGTCGTACTGACCGGTGTCTTCAACTACGCAGGCGGCGCGGAAGTGCTCTACAAGAACGGTACCCAAGCTGCGACAGCGACCGTAACAAGCGGTACTACGTCGAACACCAGCTCGCTCGCCGGATGTATCGGAGCAAATCCCAATGGTAGCGCGGAGACATTCTATGGCAATATCATGGAGGTTATCGCGTACAGCGCTATCGATGCGACGACGCGGGCGGCTGTCGACACATACTTCCAGGTGACCTATGGCATTTCTTTGGCCGATGCGTCAAGCGGGCTCGATGAGTGGGTTGTTACGGGAGATACAGCGGTATGACCTTGATGGTGACACGCCGCGCGGCAATCGGCGCGCCAGTACCTCAGACGACGGCGATGCCGGTCGGTAACCTGCCCGGCTGGACGCAGGTCGTGGCTGAGGACTTCAACGATGATGTGCCTATCGGCGGGTTCGTGCCTGACGCCCAAACTGGCCTGCTAACCGCCGCTGGTTCAGGCTACGCACTTTACAAAGACCGGTTCAAGTCGTACAAGGACGGCAACCTCGACACATCAAACAATGGCCAATACTATGCCTCCAAGACGATGTCTACACACGATAGCTGTCTCGATATCTACATGCATACCGAGAACATCAGCGGCACCAATGTGCCGCTCGGCGGAGTAGTGAAACCGTTGCTGCCTTCCGGGCTGCCAAAGCAGACGTACGGCCGTTATGCTTACCGCATGCGTGCCACTGGCGTGACCGGTACCAATTATGGTTTTGTCGTGCTCTGCATAGACAGCAATAACTGGCCGGACAACGGTGAGTTCGACTGGCCCGAAGGCGATATCAGCGGAGGCGTCGGCGGATTCTATCATTTCGCGAACCCGAGTGGCGGCCAGCAGGCCGTGAATACTGCTGCACTGTGGTCGGATTGGCACACCTACGTCATAGAATGGAAACCGAACTCCTTGCGCTGGTATATCGACGGGTCGCTCGCCCTCAATACACCGAACCAGGTGCCAAGCGGTGAGCTTGGGTTCCTGGGCCAAGGCTGCACGACTGGCGGTGTACCTGACCCAGCGACTGTCGGGCATGTCCAGATAGACTGGATGTGCGTCTATACCATGGACTCCTGAAGATTTTAAATCCCGTGGGAGGATTCCATGTCTTCGGCCTGGGCCTCGGCTTTGGCGGGACCTTGCAGCGGCGTGTCCTTCAGGAACAGGGCGACGATGAACGCGGCGATGGCAAAGGGAATGCCGAAGAGAAACACATCGTGGAACGAGTTCGCGAAGGCGGTCAAGACCTGATGGGCGACTTCGGGCGGTAGGTTCTGTAAGCTGCTGGCGCTGCGGCTGATGCCTTTGGCGGCTTCGGCGCCGGCGGCACCGCCTATGGTTTCGGTGATGTGGTGGGTCAACCGGTTCAGTAGTATCGCGCCGAACACTGCTGCGCCCAGTGCGCTCCCGATGGTCCGGAAGAACACGACGGACGATGTGGCGGTACCGAGGTCTTTGCGGTTGACGGCATTCTGTACGGCCAGCGTCAGTACGGGCATGACCATACCGATGCCCATGCCGAGCACGGCCATCCACAGGCCGAGCACCACGCGGTTGGTATCGACCGTGATGTGACTGAACAGCCAGAACGCGACGGCCACGATGGCGGTACCGACGATGGGGAATTTACGGTAATGCCCGAACTTGGAAATCAGGCGGCCAGAGGCGATGGATGATGCCATCAGGCCGGCGACCAGCGGCAGGAGCATCAGGCCGGATTTGGTAGCAGAATCGCCCCGGACAATCTGCTGGTACTGCGGCAGGAATATGAGCGCGCCGAACATGACGATGCCGATGAGGAAGCTGAGCAGGGTGGAGACGCTGAAAATGCTGTTACGGAACAGTTTGAGCGGCAAAATAGGTTCTTTGGCGTAGTGTTCACGTACTACGAACAGCAGGCCGCCTACTAACGAAGTGGCGAACAGGCCGATAATCTGCGCCGAACCCCACGGATAATCCACGCCGCCCCAGACGGTCGCGAGCAGCAGACTGACGACACTGACGGCCAGCAACCCAGCCCCGGCGTAATCGACTTTGTGCGGAGATTTTTTGACCGGTAAGTGCAGGCGGGTAGAAATGGCGGCCATGGCGATAAGCCCGAGCGGGATGTTTATGTAGAACACCCAGCGCCAGCTGAGGTGGTCGGTGAACAGCCCGCCAAGCAGCGGGCCGATGACAGACGAGATAGCGAAGACAGCGCCGAAATAACCCTGGTACTTGCCGCGTTGTCGTGGTGGGACGATGTCACCGATGATGGCGAAGACCAGCGTCATAAGTCCACCGGCTCCCAAGCCCTGCAAGCCACGGAAGACGATGAGCTGGTTCATGCTCTGCGCCATGCCGCACAGCACCGAACCGAGTAGGAAGATGCCGATGGCGATGAGGAATATTTTCTTGCGGCCGAACATGTCGCTGATTTTGCCGTACAACGGCGTCGAAACAGCGCTGGTCAGGAGATATGCAGTGGCGACCCAGGAGTACTTGCTAAGCCCGTGCAGGTCGCTGGCGATTTTCGGCAGAGCGGTCGAGACGATGGTCTGGTCGAGCGCGGCCAACAGCATGGCGAGCATCAGCGCAAAGATGACGGTCATGATTTCGGCGTGTGAGCGCTCGGCCGGTTCCTCTATGTGGGCAGCCGGTGCGGTTTCTGCGGCCATGACCTTGCGGCGTAATACTTTCTGTAACATGGGTTCTCCTTTTGTTGTCTACTCGGTAGTTTGTGCTTTGAAAAATGCAATCATTTTCTGCTGGACGCGCAGCCAGACCTCCAGCTCTTCGTCGGTCAGGTCGCGGATGATGGTCTGCATCATGCGGGTGCGGTGCTGTTCGAAGCGATGGATGAGAGCTTCGCCTTCGGCAGAAAGCTGCAGGTACTGGACGCGGCGGTCTTCTTGGCTGGCGTGGCGCTCCAGAAAGCCTTGTTGCTCAATACTTTCGACGAACTGGGAAATCGCGCCGGGCGTCATATTGAGCTTAGTCGCCAGCTCTTTGGCACTGACAGGTTGGCTGTGGCGGATAGTGAACAGCAGTTCCGCCTGGGCGTGCGACAGGGGGTAGTCCTGGGCGTGGGCCTGCTGGTAGGCATGCATGCCACGTTTCATGGCCTGCATGGTTTCGGTGAGTTGTCTGGTAAGTTCTTCGCGTTTGTTCATAAGCTAAACATTTTAGTCACTAAACAATATAGTCTCTAAAACATTCATTGTCAACAAAACATTGAACATTACTGTGGCTCATACATACGCCCAGGCATATATAAGTCGGAGTATTCACGAACGTAGGTTGCCTGCTTCAAAGATGGCTGAGAGGCAGAATGCAAGCCCCAATCTTACGGTGTTGTAATATTGTGAGGACTGTCCTCTCAATTCCTCTCAAGTCACACATGAGCGCAGCGAACGAGGCGATAGCCGAGCTTCAGGGTGAGCAGTACCAGTGGTACTGCGCAAGGGAACCTTACTGATTTGAAGCTCTGCTGCAAGTCAGATAAGTTCCGGGCCCGCGGGACGTGGGTGGGAGATTCTTTTCGAATTCATTTCGAAAAAAATCGGGAAGGGCGAGCCCTTCCCGGAAGCTACTGAGCGAAGCGAACGAGGGCGTAAGCCCGAGCTTCAGGGGGAGGGAGATTGCTTTTCGAATTTACTTCGAAGAGCAATCGGGAGGGTGAGGCGAGCCAGTGGCTCGCTGCAAGGCAATCTGCCGGGCAAGCTATGCTTGCCGACGCGCAGTCGCGGGGCCGCAGAATGTGGCAAGCCCCTCCCTAATAGTAAAAGTAAGATATCTTATAGATGCTTCGCTGCGACACACGTAAAATTACCATTGTCCCTAATCATAAGGAGATACGCTTATGGCAACCAGTATGGCAACCAAAAAAGCGGGCAACACCAGTAAGAAAGGCTGGCACGGTGACCCGGCCGGGCACGCACGTGCGGGCCGCAAAGGTGGCATGATGAGTTCGGGTAACTTTCGCAATGACCCGAAGCGCGCTGCCGCTGCAGGCCGTGTCGGCGGCAGTGTCAGTCCCGGTAATTTCAAAAACGACCCGGAACGCGCCCGTTTGGCCGGACGCAAAGGCGGCAGCCGCTAACAAACCCCTATCGCCGTAATCGCTCAAAATGAAAGGAGTGACCAATGTCATCAGTCGATGATTCGTTTACCTATAACGAATTGACCAACGAAGACAAGGTGCTGCTGTACTCGCATGGCCTCAAGCCGGGCGAGCTTGAGCCGGAAGAAGAGCAACAGTACCTGCGGGATTTGCGGGACGAGGTTGCGGGAGACGAAGACAGCGACCACCCGAGCGGGGCGGTAACCGATTTGGAGCGTGACGGTACGGAGTAGTTTGCTACGAGGGTGACTCCACACTCTTAGATGACGTGCCCCACACTGGAATAATGATTGAGAGGAGAAGACTATGGATAAGAAAGCTAAAGATGTGCTAAACCTGAACGAGCGTTCTCCACAGGAACTCCATGCGGCCTTGCACCATTTCGAGCGTAAATGGCAACAAAAGGCCGACCAGGCTGGCGCCGACGAGCGCATTCCGCGGTTCTAGCCGAGCAAATAGCCTGGAACTCCGCCCTCCACCGAGGAGCGGAGTTTTGCCATGTGTTAGAACCTGAGTCTCAAAACCCCGTGAACCTCGTCATTCCGGGCTTGCATGCCATGGCGACATGCCGTGGACCCGGAATCTAAAGCTTTGTGAAAATATCTGGGTTGTAGACCCCGGGCCCGCCTGTCTTTCCGACAGGACGGACAGGTCAAGCCCGGGGTGACAGGGTTTTGAGACTCAGATGTGAGATAGGTGACGTTCATCACATTTGTGATATAAAATAGCGTAAAATTTACCGCAACCCCTTGAACCTCGCTCCGCTTATCCTTATAGTAAGAAGGTAGACACGTTATAAATCTTTCATGGCGCCTTGCAGACAGGAGCTGCGCCGAGAAAAAGGTAGACTACATACCGAAGCGAATATACGACACAAAACATAACTATGCCGAGGAGGATTGCCTGTGGGATTTGGCGGCGGTAGCGGTGGAAGCAGTACTATTGGGAGTGCGACGGATGTTGCGCTGAGCAACCCGTCGAACGGACAAGTTTTAGCGTACGATGGGTCGGTGGGCAAATGGAAGAACGCTGCGGCGAGTGGCGGTAGTAGTTTTACGGCAGCAAAAGATACGGCAGCCAGCGGAGCGGTAACACTTACGGCTGGCACGAGCGCGCAGCTGACGAAATTCACCGGGACGCTCACAGCTGACCGCACGGTCACGCTTAGCGGCACGACGGCGAACGCGGTGTTCGAACTATCTTTCATAGACACGCTATTCAGCGGTCATACCATAACGGTGACGAACGGTACGTTTTCACATGTGTTCAGCTATCCGACTTATGTCAAATACGTTTATATCAGCGGTTGGGAAAGAGTCATATAGACAATGGCGTTTAGTGACCCCATAGCGACCAGCGCGCCACTCTACGACTCCAAAACCAACGCCATTGTCACACCGAGCAGTTGGTGGGGGCCGGCCATCAGTGCGCCGTATCCGACGAACGCGTGGTTCATGGATTTCGTGCTCACACCGAACAGTGACCAGGTTTCGGCGGGTGACGACCGGCGGACGACCATTTGGCCATACCAAGTACGTGTGCGTACCAGCGGGCTCGACGTAAACAGCCCCTTTATACGGCTGTATTCTGACAACCGGACACTCAAAAACGAACACAATATAAACTACGACGCGACGGCGACCAACTGGGGTTGGACGAGCGACCAATCGCCGGCCATCTGGCGTAACCTGGACCTGAGTCTGCAGAGCACCGAAACGACTTCGAGCCAGTATATTCGCACCTACGACCAACTTTCGGCGACGCTACGCTGGAGCGTCGACAGTAGTCACTATATGGAAGCACCCATTGTCCGAGGCATGGCATATGCCACCATGCGCTACACTGCGCTGACGCCCAAATTCATTACCGACAACACCGACTACCACGCTATAACCACGGTGAACGGCAGTGCGCCGAGCGGTACGGTAAGCGGCACGAAATTTAAGATGACAGTCAGCCGGCCGTACCTTGGCAGCGGCGCAACCGAAACCTGGATACTATACGCCAGCTCGAGCATATCGTTCACGACCAGCAGTAGCGGCCTGACGGCCACGGTGCCATTTACGGGTTATCTGCGTCTGGCCATCGTGCCGACAGGCAGTGCTGGCGAATCGACGCTCGACACATATAAAGACGCAGTGCCCATCGGCGGCACGACCAGTGTGAGCGTTACAGGTAATACGGCTACGACGACGTTCACTTATTCGCTGACGGGCAGTGGCGGCACGCTTCTGAATTATGCGTTGCCACACCACGAAGCGATTTTGTCATCGCCGACTTACGCTAGTAACTTTAGCTTCAGTACTATCCGCGGTACCTTGCACGGTGTCATCGGTAACACTTGGACGATGACGGATACACTCAGTACCATCACCTGGAATTCACCGAACGCTATCGACAGCAACAAACTTTCCGGCATTACGTCGGCACTGGCGACAGAAAAGACCTTTCAGGCCAGCAATCTCGACGCTACCGAAGCCTACACGTTTGGCAAGCAGATTTCCCGGGCGGCCCGTCTGGCGCTCATCGCCGACCAGCTGGGCGATACGACCACGCGTGACAGCATCGTCACTAGCATGAAGACCTACTTGACGCCGTGGCTCACCAACACCACTAGCGGCTCGACCGTGTATAGCCTGGCGTACGATTCGACATGGGGTGGCGTGCTTTCTAACAATGCGCTCGTCACCTCGCCTCCCGGCAACCCGAACCAGGCCACCGAATTCGGTAACGCCGTGTACAACGACCACTATTTCCACTGGGGATATTACGTGTATGGCGCAGCAGTCATCGCACACTTCGACAGCACGTGGGGGACGACCTACAAAAACAAAGTCAACGACATCATCCGCGACATTGCTAACCCTTCGCCATCCGGCGACCCGTACTTTACGCAGTTCCGGCATCACGATTGGTACGAGGGCCACTCGTGGGCGGCGGGGCTGCAAGCCAACGGTGATGGTCGTAACCAAGAGTCTACTTCCGAAGCCGTCAACGCTTGGTACGGTATAAACCTATGGGGTCTTGCGACCGGGCAGTCGGACCTGCGCAATGTCGGCCGCTACTTGCAGGCCAAAGAAACGCGTGCCGCCCAAACCTACTGGCAAATGCCGAGTACGAACAACGTGTACCCGAGCGGCTTCGCGAGCCAGAAAATGATTGCGCTGGTGTTCGCGAACAAGGTCTTTAACGCCACATGGTTCGGCCTGGGCGACGACCAAATCGTGGGCATTCAAACCATGCCATTCACGCCCGCTACACACGAGCTATTGCCAAAGGCATGGGTGCAGGAAATGTACCCCGTACGCCTCGACAACAAAGACACCGTCGGCACGGCAACGACGCCGGGCGGTTGGCTCGGGACGACGCTGGCGACAGAGGCTATCATCGCGCCCGATACGGCGTTTACCGCGATTCAGGGCGTGAGCACCGGTGACCCGGAATACATCGACAAACAGGGGGCTTCCAAAACGAACTTGCTGTGGTGGGCGGCGATACAGAATAGCAGCAACCCGGCGCCAGCTTCGACCGCTACAACACTGGCAGCCAGCCCCGTTAGTACGGCGGCTTCGGGTGCCAATGTTACTTTGACGGCTACTGTTTCGCCGTCGGCGGCCGGGACGATGACATTCTTCGACGGCTCGACGCAGATTGGCAGCGCACCGGTCAGCGGCGGTACTGGTGCAATAATCGTGAACAATCTGACTACAGGCAGCCATTCACTCACGGCGACCTTTACGCCTTCGGACAGTGCGGCATACGACAGTTCGACATCATCTGCGCTGAGCTATACGATAACGTCTGGCGGTGGTGGCGGTGGGGGGCCGACGGGCTCTAACAAGAACGCGGTGAATTATGCGGCCTACGGTAACGGGCAAGCGGCGGCCGCGGTACGGGTAGCAGTGACGAATACCAACTACACGGTGCTTGCGACCGACGATGTCATCGGCTTTACGAGTCTTGGCGCGGCTCGGACGGTTACGTTGCCGAGCGCCGGCAGTGTTCCGGCTGGTAAGGCGCTCATCGTCAAAGACGAATCGGGCAATTGCAGCGGCTCGAACACTATTACCATCACCGGCACTATAGATGGTGCAACCAACCTGATTCTGAATACGGCCTATGCCAATGCACGGCTTTACAGTAACGGTAGCGCGTGGTTCAAATTATGAGAAAGGCAATCGACTGACATGGCAGACAACAAAAACGCAGTAGCATACCTATCGTACGGTTATGGACAGACCGACACTGCTGTCCGGAACGGCGTTGCCGACGCGAATTACACCGCGACCGCGGCCGATGAAATCGTGGCGCTGACCTCGCTTACCGCTGCTCGCACCATTACCTTGCCGAGTGCCGGCAGTCTTCCCGCGGGCAAGCAGCTCATCATCAAAGACGAATCAGGTAGTTGCAGCGGCAGTAACACCATTACCGTGGCTGGCACCATAGACGGCGCGACGAATTACGTGCTCAGCAGCGCATATGCCAGCCTGCGGCTCTACAGCAATGGCACCGCGTGGTGCAAGGTGGGGGCGTAGCGATGGCATTCAGCGACCCGATAGCGACAAGTGCGCCGCCCTTCGGCACGCTCGTACATACCCAAGCGCCGGCGACATTCTTCACATACGGTGCGAGCAAACTCATGCCGACGAACATCTGGTGGGAAAACCTGCTGGTCGGCACGGGGCAACAGACTGTTTCGACACTGCCGTATATACAGAAGATGCTGACGAATGGCATGCACATTTCGTATGCCAGCCGGACAGTCGCGGCGAACAACATCTTGCTGACTTCGGCGGTCAAGAACTTCAGCCTGGAAGTGCAAGAAACGGTTACCGGCCGCTCCATAGACGATTATACCGACTTCGGCGTCAACCTGACGTACAGCGTCAGCGGCGGCAGCATGAAGTTGAACCTGGTGCGCGGCATGGCGTACAACTCGGCCATTTATACTGCGGCGACACCGGTGCTTAACACCGTTCACGCCATTTTGAGTGTCAACGGCGGCGCGACCGGGGGTAATGTGACCGGCACGAAGTTCAAATTCGCACTCAACAACAGCCAGACGTGGATTCTGTACGCCAGCAGCTCCATAACGCTGAATGTCGGCACTAGCGCCGTGACCGGCACCGCGCCGTACACCGGCAGTCTGCAGCTGGCGGTCATGACCGATTCGTCGCAAGAAGCCGTCTACGACGCCAGCGCCAGCAACGTCCTGACCGGCGGCGCTATCGACGCGGCCTACAGCGGCAACACGGCGACTATGACCTTCAGCTGGACGGCCAACACCGGCACGCCGCTGGTGCTGGCGCTGCCGCACCACCAGGACATGATGAGCCCGAGCTACACGGCGCTGACCATCCGTGGTATGAAAGGCGACATGAAGGGCATAAAGGCCACCGGCTGGACGCTGAGCGAAAGCCTGACGACCATTTCGTGGGATTCGCCGAACGGTATCGACCCGACGAAAACCGGTGACATACAGACGGCACTGACGGCCGAAAAGGGGTTCACACCCGATGTTACGAACCTCGACGGCAATAATGTCGCGCACGGTGTGGACCCATACTTTACTGGTAAGGCGGTGGCTAAGCAGGCGCGCATGGCGCTCATCGCCCACCAAATCGGCGATACGTCCGCCCGCGACAGCATCGTCACCAACATGAAAACGACGCTTTCCAACTGGTTCGGCGGCAGCCTGCAGAACGACCTCAAATACGATACCCGCTGGCACGGCGTCATAACCGAAAACGGCGCAGCCGACCAGGGCGCCGACTTCGGTCAGGGCTGGTACAATGACCACCACTTTCACTACGGGTACTGGATTTACACGGCGGCGGTCATCGCCCGGTTTGACAGCGCCTGGGCGACGAGCAATAAAACAGCGGTTGAATCTTTGGTGCGCGACATCTGCAACCCATCACCTATAGACAGCTACTTCCCGCGGTTCCGGTTCAAAGATTGGTACGACGGCCATAGTTGGGCATCCGGCATTTTCGAATTCGCCGATGGCCGCAACCAGGAATCGACCAGCGAGGCCATAAACGCCTGGTACGGCGTGTATCTGTGGGGTCTGGCGACCTCGAACGCGGCGGTGAAAGACCTGGGCCGCCTGCACCTGGCGCAAGAAATCCGTGCCGCCAAAAAATACTGGCACGTGTACAGCCCCGACACCATGTACGATGCACCGTTCGACAACCACGCCACCGTCGGCGTGCTGTGGAGCGACAAGGTCGAATACGCCACGTTCTTCGGCGCCAACAACGAGTATATCCACGGCATACAAGTCATACCTGTTACGCCGATTACTGAAGAATACGCCGACAGCGCGTGGGTGACGCGGGCGTACGCCGAAGCCAGTTCGGCTATGCCGACGAACACTGGCTGGGAAAGCATCATCTACGCCATGCACGCGGTGATTGCGCCCACGGCCGCTTACGCCGAGCTGCAGGCTGCCGACTTGGACGATGGCGCCACCCGCACGAACAGCTTGTATTGGGGCGCCACCCGCACGGCAAGTTCCGGCGCGACCAGCACGAGCACGACGCTGTCCGCCAACCCGTCCAGCTCGGCCGCGCAGGGTGCAACGGTGACGCTGACGGCTACCATTTCACCGTCCGGCGCAACCGGCAGCGTGACGTTCAAGGACGGCGCGACGACCATCGGTACGGGTACGGTCAGCGGTGGTACGGCCAGCACGGCCACTTCGTCGCTGAGCTTGGGCGCGCATACGCTGACGGCCGTGTTTGCATCCAGCGACACGAATACCTACGCCAACTCGACTTCCAGCGGCCTGAGCTACAGCATAACTTCCGGCAGCACGGGCACCTCTACGAACGCCAGCGGTGCACCTTTTATCGCGTTGGCCAGCGGCCAGCCGAATGTGGCGGTGCGCGCTACGGTGGCGGATGCGAACTATACTGTGCTCGCCAGCGATAGTGTCGTGGCTTACACCTCGCTCTCGGCGTCGCGTACGGTAACGTTGCCCGCGGCCAGTAGCGTCCAGGTGGGAAAGCAATTCGTGGTCAAGGACGAATCCGGCACTTGCGCCAGCGGCAAGACGATAACCGTCGCCGGTACCATAGATGGCACCACGAACCTGGTGCTGAATACGGCATACGCCAAAACGGTGCTGTACAGTAGTGGCACTGCCTGGTTCACTATCGCCAGCTGAACATTTGCTGCAGGCAACCGGCATTTTTCGGAGTGAGAGAATCATCTTCATGGAACATTCAGCTCCGCTCCGTATGCTGAGTGCATGTTTACTGCAACCACAGCTACAGAATCACTCAGAAAGGCGCGGACTGCCGAGGCGCAGCGTGTTCTGGTGCCCCTGGACGCCGAAACGGCGACGCTCGATGTCGTCGTGCCGTGCCACAACGAAGCGCCGACGCTGGCGACGAATATTACGAGGCTGCACGAATATTTGGATTCGGTGTATCCAGGCCGCTTCACCATAACCATCGCCGATAGCGGCAGTACCGACGGCACGCGGCGGATTGCCGAAGATTTAGCCGACGGATACCCTGCGGTGCGAGTGGTCACGCAAGACGTAAAAGGCCGCGGCCGGGCGCTGAAAGCCGCCTGGCGCAGTTCCCGTGCCGACATCGTCATGTATATGGACGAAGACCTGTCTACTGACCTCCGGCACATTCCGGAGCTTGTCGCACCGCTCGTGGACGGTACGGCGGCGTTGGCGGTCGGCAGCCGGCGGTTGCCGGGGTCTGACGTCAAACGCAGTTTCAAGCGCGAGTTCATTTCGCGCAGTTACATACGGATTTTGAAACTGACACTGGGCATCGGGGTGAGCGATGCCCAGTGCGGTTTCAAGGCCTTACGGCGTGACGCGGCGAAGCAACTATTGCCGCGTATCCACGACGACGCCTGGTTTTTCGACACCGAGCTCATCGTCAAAACCGAGCGCGCCGGATACGGTGTCGCCGAAATCCCCGTCCAGTGGGTCGAGGATAAAGACAGCCGTGTCAACCTGGTGCGGACCGCCGTGGACGACCTGAAGGGCATCGACCGCGTACGCCGCGAACAGGGCAAGTGGCTGACCGGTGAACGGCTGGCACTTATCTCACTACTTGTCTTCACAGCCGGACTGTATCTAGTAAATCTTACGGTGAGCGGGTACGCGAACAGCTTTTACGCGGCCAGCGTGCAGGCGGCGACGCAGAGCTGGAAGGCGCTGTTTTTCGGTAGTCTGGACGCCGCGAACTTCATAACTGTCGATAAGCCGCCAGTGGCGCTCTGGCTGATGGGCCTGTCTGGGCGTATTTTCGGCTTCTCGAGCTTCAGCATGCTGCTGCCGAACGCCTTGGCGGGTATCGCCACGGTGTATCTGGTGTATAAGATTGTCCGGCGTTGGTTCGAGCCGAGCAGCGCGCTGCTCGCCGGGCTGGTGATGGCGTTGACACCCGTGGCGGCGCTGATGTTCCGTTTCAATAACCCCGACAGTTTCCTGACATTATTCCTGACAGCAAGTGTGTACGCGTTCGTCCGGGCCATCGACGCGGCGCGTGCCCGCAGTGCTATCGGCTGGCTGTCGTTGGCCGGGGTATTCACCGGCCTGGCCTTTAACACCAAGATGATGCAAGGGCTGCTCGTGCTGCCGGTGTTGGCGCTGGTGTACCTGTACGCTGCGAAACCGCCGTTTCTGCGACGGCTGCAGCACCTGCTGTTCGCGGCGATTCCGACCGCCATCGCGACGCTGTGGTGGCCGGTGGTGGTGGCGCTGACGCCGGCGGCGAACCGGCCGTACATCGGCAGCAGCACCGACAACAACATCTGGAATCTCATCTTCGGCTATAACGGTTTTGGCCGTTTACTTGGCACCGGACAGGGCATGGGCGGCGGCCGGCCGGGTGGTGGCTTTGGTGGCGGCATGGGACAATCGCTCGGCCAGGGCGGCATGGGCGTGCTGCCAGGTGGGGCGGGCGGTTTTGGCGGTGGCCCCGGTGGCGGTGGCGGCATGGGGCCGGGCGGCAGCGGCTTCGGCGGTTCGACCGGCCTATTACGTATGTTCAACGGTGACTTCGGCCCGAACATCGCCTGGCTGTTGCCACTGGCACTTGTCAGTTTGGGAGTAGCACTCTGGTTACTCCGGCGCGCACCGCGCACTGACAAACGCCGCGTGGCCTTCCTGGTGTGGGGCGGCTGGCTGATACTGCACATCATCGTTTTCAGTATGGTCAGCGGCGTCATCCATCCGTACTACGTCGTCGCGTTGGCGCCCGCCGTGGCAGCGCTGGTTGGCATGGGCTTGCCGTGGCTCTGGAAGTCCTACAAACAGCGGCGGCCACTTTCATTCGTATTGCCGGTAACGGTCGCGGTCAGCGCCGTCGTGGCGTGCATCATTCTCGGCTATCAGACGGTGTGGCCGGAATGGGTGCGTTGGGTCGTGCTGCTGAGCGGCCTGAGTGGCGCGGGGCTGCTGCTGTACAACTTGTATCAGCCGGTGAAACGGTTTGTGCAGGCAGGAGCTATTGCCTCCATAATCGCACTGAGCATCGGGCCGGTCGGCTACACGTTCGCAACCGTACGCCTGGCGCACACCGGCAGTGTACCGACGGCCGGACCGACCGAAACGGCTCTGCAGGGCAGCAACAACGAGCAATCAGAGGCCGAATCGGCGCTAGTAACATACCTGCTGAAGCACCAAGGTTCCGCGAAATGGATTGTGGCGGTCGATTCGGCCAACACCTCGGCGGCGATACAGATTTCGACCGGTCAGCCGGTCATGGCCATCGGCGGCTTCAACGGCAGCGACCAGGCTATAACTTTAGCCGAATTCAAGCAGCTGGTCTCCAGCGGTCAGGTGGTATATTACGCGGTGAACAGCGGTGGCCGTGGTGGAATGCGCGGTGGCGGCGGACCGGGCGGGCAAGGTAATAGCGAAATCCTGTCCTGGGTACAATCGGCCGGCACGGTGGTGGACTACGGCGGCAGCCAATACACCCTGTATAAACTAAGCAACGAATAAGGAGTGCATAATGGCAACGACAAAATCAGACGTATCAGAAAAATCGAGTGAAGAACCTGCGGCATTACAACCAGTAGATACCTTTCCGGACGGCGCGCAGTACGCCGGAGGGCAGACACATAGAGACACTGGTACGCCTAGGCGGAGCGGCGGAGGGCAAGGTGTGGCGGTTCCGCGCAGCGCGCTCATCGCGGTCGCAGCTGTCCTGGTAGTCGGCATGAGCTTTTTCGCCGGGGTACAGTACCAGAAAGGGCATGCTACCAGCACCCTGAATGGTACGCAGGCCGGCGCGTTCAGTCCGAACGGTACCAGTGGCACGAGTGGCATGGGCGGGCGCATGGGCAACCGGGCGGGCGGCTTCGGTACGGTGACGGCCGTTTCCAGCAGTAGCATTACCATCACGCAGCGGGAGTTCGGGCCGAATAGCAGTAGTAGCTCTAGCGGAACCTCGAAAACATATACCATCAACGACTCGACGACGGTGACGGCCAATGGCAGCACTGGCAGTGTCAGCGATATCCAGACCGGCGACACGGTATTCATCCGTACCGCCAGCAGCACGAGCACGGTGGCGACCGAAATCCGCGTCGGCGACATAGGTGGTCCTGGCGGCGCACAGCCTGGCACGACGCAGAGCGATAGCTCCTCGGATACTGACGCGAACACTATATAATATAATGCTCCATGGCACTCGGGTCCGGTTTTTGCTAGTCGGGGGCCTGAACACTGGGCTCGACATCGGCGCGTATACGCTACTACGGCACTTCGGCTGGCCGGCCATACTGGCGAACTTGTGCTCGACTAGCCTGGGCTTAGCCAGCAGCTTCTTGCTCAATCGGCATTTCACATTCCGGACCGCAGGCGGCAAAGGCCAGCTCCCGGTATTCCTGGCCGTGACACTGGCTGGCCTGTGGGTGCTGCAACCGCTCATCCTCTATGCCACTGCCCGGCTGTTCGGCGGCTGGCTGACAGGAACCGTACTGACGCTGGCTACCAAACTCTGTGCCACCACGGTGACCATTGTCTGGAACTACTTGTGGTACAGCCGCCGCGTATTCCGGTCCTGACCCACCAGCACTTTTCCGACGCCAGGGGTGCTCCGCTGGTCGCTATCACTCCCACCTCCGCGGGGTGACCCCTGTCTTACGGAAAAAGTGCTGGTGGGTCAGATTCCGGCCAGATTGACTCGCAAAAAACCGGCAGATGCTTTAAGGTGTATGCAGAAGATGTGTAGACAGGGGGGACGTCGCGCGTAATGGCAGGTAAGCCGCAGCCTAGACTCAAGGGATGGCAGAAGGTGGTAGCAGCACTCGTGGTGGCACTTATTTTGTGGCAGGTGCTGCTGAGCGATACCGTCAGCAATGCTGTACTTGGCTTCTTGCTGGGAGGCGAAGTGCCGGGGACGAATATCGTCGTTTCGCCGCAGGCCATGTTGTGGGGTATCGTGGCTATCGTAGTGCTGGCTGTGGTTGTGGGTGTATTCCGTGCGGCCGCCAGGAGACAGCGCGTTCGGCGTCTGACCTTGGCAGAGGCCGAGACTGCGAAAGAGATACCTGCGGAAGAAGCGGCTTCGGAAGAGGTGGCGGCTGAACTCGGCCCCATCGTCCTTGAAGCAGAAGGCGTGGTGCCTGACTTTATCACTTCCACAGAGCCCGAAGCAGACGAGCCGGAAACGCCCCCTGTCGTGTCGCGCCGTACAACCTGGAAGCGGCAGCTCTTCGCCGCGTATTGGCGCCTCCGTTCGCAGCTGAAGCCGCTTCGGAAGCGCCTGCTACTGGCCGCAGCGGCCACTGGCCGGGCGCTGCAGAAGCTGGGTGCTGACGGGAAACGTCTATATACGGCGGCGCGGGTGCAGATGGCCGCTTTTCTGGTATGGGTGCGGCCTCGCCTAGTGCGGGTGGGGCGTGACATACGCGCTGCGTCTGTCGAGGTGGTACGCCAGCTCGGTATCGTACTCGGGCACTGTAGGCGCTGGCTGGGGACGCGGCTGGCCAAACTTGAGCAGATGGAGGTATTCCGGGAGGTCAAGCGGGCGGCCACATCGGCGCTGCAAGATACAAAACAAGCAGCTGGTCCGGTAGTCGCGAAGCAGAAAGCCAGAACCGCCAAACTAGTACGCAAGGTCAAGAAGCCGAAAAAACCGAAAGACAAAGAGAATAAGGAGCGCAAGACTACCGGCTAATCATGGCCCCCCTGTACTTTTCCGACGCCAGGGGTGCTCCGCTGGTCGCTATCACTCCCACCTCCGCGGGGTGACCCCTGTCTTACGGAAAAGTACAGGGGGCCAGCCTCATTCGGACTGGAAACGCTAACGCTTAATGTTTTATTGACACAAATGCAAATAAAGTATTAAGATGAATAGTGATGCATCGGGAAGATATGGTAGCCAAACTGAGCAGTGTCAGCGGTTTCGTCGGCCGGCTAGTGAAGATCCAATACGCTTCCGGCCAGCCGTGTGCGCAGCTATTGTTTCAGACTGCTCATGGTCCGCGCTTGTCGCTGAACCGCGATATTCACGTCCTCCAAGCCCTGGCCGTCGGCGAAACATATCGCGTCGAAGGTGCTCGGCGCGAAGTTTCCGGCAAGCTGTATTGGCATGAACCGGCTATTAGGCCTATACCGCAGAAGAGCCGCTTCACGAGCCGGGCGCGTCTGGCCGGGATAGCGCTGGTACTCGGGCTAGCGATTACGGCTGCGCTGCTGGTGCGCGGGCAACGTCAGGACCATTTTGCAACTGCCGAATCGGTCTCCGGCCGGACGACTACTACGCAGGCTCCTTCTAAGTCTGTGGTACCAGACAACGCCACGACAACTTCACCGGCCGCTTCTGCCCATACTCCAAGTGCTGCTCCGGCTACCCAGAAGACCAGTCAGACTGCCGTCCGTAAAAACACCGCTGCTACCGGCCAATCTAGCGCGACGAATCCTGCGGCAGCTGCTGCAAGTACCACCACGACTCCACCCGACTGACCCCACGCCGCCGACTGACCCACCGGCGGACCCTGTGCAGCCATAAACTACGCGCCCTTCCGGCCGATATCCGGCTGGCTGCCCCGGGCCGTATCTCGGTTATTCGCTCTTTTTGGTGTACACTGTTCCGTCCGATAATACTGCCGACAGAGTGTATCCGGTGCAGTCGCTACTGGTGCAGCCAGAAGCCGTGTAGCCGTATTGGCTTGCGCTGACTGTCGTGGCCACAGTCGTGGCTGTGCTGTCCGGCGGCGTCAGTGCCGCGCTATCGAGTCCCTTCATGTTTGTTGCCCGCCAAGTAGGGTTATTGAGCAAACTAAGCGTGGGGTAGGTGCCGTGCTGGGCGTAGTATGCCTCTATGTGCGCCTCCAGGCTGTTTATGTCTGTTTTGCTTTCGGCGTCTTTACTTTTCGAACTGACTGAGGCTGTTGTGGTTGACGTGCTTGGACTGCTTGCCGCCGGTGCGGTATAGCCGAAGGCAGCAAGCACATCTTGGATGGGGACGGTTGGCGACGGCTTGGTGAACTTAATATCTTTGTTCGAAAGCGTGGCCTTGACGGTCGCCGTCAGGTCATACGGGGAATCTTCGCTGTCGCTTTTGGCGGTAAAGGTACCGGTAGTGGCGTTGGTCTTGAGGTCGGTGTCGACGGTGAACTTACTGTCGCTCTTGGCTTTCGTGTCGTGCCAAGCTGCGAACAGCGAGAGCTTGTCGTCGCCCTTGTATAGTTGGCCGATATCGGTGTATATGCCTTTGTCTTTTTCGTCGTACACGCGGACTTTGTAAACCAGCTTGTACTTGCTGTCGACCCAAAGGTCGAACGTGTCAGTGGCTTTGAAGTCCTCATCCACAGTGGTCTGGCAGTCTTTGGCGGCGTTTTCCTTGGCCTTGGCGAGTTCGTCGTCTTTGGGTTGAGCGACCTTTTTGTAGGCGTTGCTCGAAAGCATAGCGTTGCTGAGCGCGGTGCAATAAGCCTTGGCGTGGTCTTTGTCGATGCCGACAGTGTAGTGGTAGGCTTTGACGCCGTCCACCGTCTCTTTGCCGACGAAGCTCTGCTGCGTAAAGACCGCTTTGTCTTTGTCGGTCGTGAGGAGGTAATCGGTCGTGACATTGGTGGCCGAGCGGGCCAGTTCGGCGACGTCGCTGCTGGTAACTTCCTTTTGGTTGTTATCGGTACCGCTCAGGTACGTCGCGCCGATAGACTCCAAGTATTTCGAGTCAATCTGAATCCACTTGCTATCGTACGACGAGATGTTCGGGATGTACTGGTCGAGGCCGAGCGATTTGAGGCCGACAATCTGGAAGTAGATGTCGGGGAAGTTGTTGCCGCTGGCGATGTTGGTCTTGGCTAGTACTTTCAGGTCGGTCGTCTTGCCGGTCTTGTCTTTGGTGCTGATAGTCAGGCCGCTGTCACTATTGGCGTCGTCGAACGCGCTGGTCAACTCGCCGCTGTAAGACTGGCCGCCGTAGGTCGCTTTGAAATTGCCGGAAATCTCCGATGTCTTGTAGGTTTCCAGCTTCTTTTCCTCGGTGGCGGAAGTGACGATGCTGTCGAGCGCCTTGCCGGTCCGGTTCAAGCCGGTGCTCCAGACGTGCGAAGGCGTGTTCGGCAGGTAGTAGCCGAACACGAAGCCGCCAGCGAGCAATAATGCGAGTAGCGCGCCGCCGCCCGTGAGCAGGAAGAGTTTTTTCTTACTTTTCTTTTCCGGAACCTCTGGCGCAAAGGTGCTACTGAATACCTGGGCCGGTGGGGCTGGACTGGCGGGTGAGGGCGTTTCGGCGGCTGGTGGTATCTCGGATGGTACCGCGCTAGCCGGTCCTGTCGAAAGAGGCGTTGTGTTAACTTGTGCCGGTTCGAGGTTTGCAGGTGTAAGAGCGGGGGTAGGTGTCGGGTTTGTGGTGACCTCGGTTGGCGTTGTCGGTTCGTCGGTCGATTGCGTTGCAGCAGTCGCCGTTGACACGCTGTCGGTTGATGACGGTACGGAGACGAGGGTGGCCGGAGTTGGTGCGGCGGGTTTTGGGTCGTGTGAGATAGGCGTCAACCCGGCGCCATGTACGGTGGGCGCAATGACGACAGGCTGAAAGCTATCGGGTGTTTCGGGAGCTTGCTCGGCGGGCATCGGTACGTTTGGCAAATCACTCTGTGGTTCCGGCGGGCTGGCCGGTGTAGGTTTTGGTTCCATGAAGATAAATAGTGTTTAGTATTTGATAACTGTGTCTAGGCCACAGTATAGCACGAAGCATAAGGATTATTGCGTCCGATTTTCGTAAAAATAAAGGAGGGCGCTTGGCCCTCCTTTACCGTAAGGAAAAACTATAGTTACTTCTTGTCGTCATTGCCTTTTATAGCGGATTCTATGACATCGCGGGGGAGTGCGGCCGTAGAAAGCAGGGCGTCACGGACGGTCTGAACGGCGTCGCCGCCGACGCTGGTCGCGGCGTCGAGAGCGCCACCAGTAGCGGCTTTGGCTGCTTCGGCAGTGTCTGCGCCGACATCGCCCGCAGCCTTTATGGCGCCTTCTACGGCGCCCACTGCAGCTTTGCCGATGTCGCCACCAGTTTCGGCGGTCGCTTTGACGACGCCCTCAGCGCCGCCACGGACGGCTTCCACAACATCACCGCCGACTTCGCTGACGCCTTTGACGATACCGCTCATCGTGCCGGCAATGGTATCGACGACAGATGCGCCGACTTGGCCGCCACCCTTTACGGCGCCGCTAGCAACTGAGGCGATGGTTTCGACGGTCGTACCGGCAACGTCGCCCGTACCTTGTATGATGTTGACGACTTGACCTTTGACCGAACCGGTCACGGCGTCCAAGATATCATCTACGCCGTTCACGGCGGCGGCAACGGCGTCAGTAACTTCGGTAATAATTTGTGCTAGCATAGTATTCTTCCTTTTTTATTTTTTACTACTGTCTCTCCAGCATACCACATAAGCGGAAGTGGTAAAGGTTATTTTTACATCTATTTGACAGACGTGATATATACACCATATAGTAAAGTTACTACATATCTAAACGGAGGGTTCAGGTTATGCGTACTATTCTTATCCGCAGGCTGGGTGTCGGGTCATTTGCAAAATTCGTCGGCTTTGCCAACGCAATTATCGGGCTTATATACGGCATCTTGGCCTCGTTCGGCGCCGTGGCCGCCATCGTCGACCAAGACAGCTGGAACTTCTTCGCGAAAGTCGGCGCGAGCATCGCGGCCGTCTTGGCGTCACTCGTAATTATCCCGCTGGTTTCGTTCCTGGTCGGCTGGTTGTACGGCGCAGTCCTGGCGCTTGTTTCCAACCTGTTTCTGCGCACCGCCAACGGCATCGAACTCGAAGTCGAAGACCTCGGCGAAGCCCCCGCCCCAAAGACCAAATAACACGTTCGGCATTTCGAAAAACAAACCGGCCACAAAACCGGTTTGTTTATTCTGACGATACCGAGATGTCCGGAATCTCCCCGGCTCGTTTAATGGGCGGCCGAAAACCTGCACGAGGACTGTCTTGAACGCAGCTCTAGCTATAAACCGTGGCCAGCAGTTTGGATTTGGTCACTTCGTTGATTTCACCGATACTATGGAGCAAATCGACAAGCCGGACAAAGTAGTCGGCTTCTTCGGGATTCTTGGTATCAATCGATAAGACGGTCGCAATCTCTTCGTTGCGCACGACTTTCTGAAGGTTCGTCACGAAATTATCAGTTCCGAATATAAGCTTGGCCGCACCGTCCGCATAGGTGACGACAAGCGCCTTCACATGCGACGGCACAGCCCGTTTCTCGGCGCCCCGGCCGATTTCGCGCATGCGGAACGCCGCGGTATTGAAGTTGTAGGGAAAACTCCTCGAGCGGTAGTCGTCGTCTGGTTGCAAGGGAACGCTCACGTAAGCACCTTTTTCGGCAGCGTGCGTCAGTGCGTTGGCCAGAATACCATTCGGTGCGTACTGGGAGAGGAGTAGTATCGCTTTGGGCTGTGATACGGTGTGCTCATACGGGTCACGGATTGTAGGGTCGCGGTGCGGGTCTATGGCTATGAGCGCTTCCGTCAGGATGGTCGGAAGCCGGGCCGGTTCCCCACTATTGCCGACATCGTGCACCATCTTCACTGAGTTGCCATAGCTGTGCGTGCCGGCTTCGGGGCTGAAGCCGCTAGTCACTGCGCGTACTATGAATGCCGCTGTTCGCCCGCGCGTGCGCATGATGACATTGTTCATCCCGACCGCTCCATCTGCGGAGGGGAGGCGCAAGTCGGAATCGGTAAGGTTTCCGGTGTTGACCCAGGCGGTATGCTCGCCGTCGGCCGCCACGGAGAATGCCGCCTTGCTGTGTATGACCGCGAAGGGCCGCTGGGCGATATGCAGGCTTCCGAGTTGCCGCAGCCGCGGCACATAGCCCCTGGCCGACTGTCTCGGGTAGCGCTCTACTAAGACGTCTGCGTCGCGCAGCTCATCCAGCCAGGCGTCAGTGCGCGCTCTGGTTGCAGCCCGCTCCCTGCGTTCATCTTCGCTGCCAAGCGGGAGGTAGTTCGGATAGTCTCTGTTGCCGATGCGAGTCATCCGCCGCACATAGCGGCCATCGACTATCACCTCGGCGCGGACACCTCGTTGCTTGGCGGCCACTACATTTTCCAGAAGCTCGTAAACTACAGACTCGTCACGTTCGACCTGGGCTGCCAACTGCATCGCCACAATGCCGAGGTGGTCACCGGGGCGGGCGGCGGCAGTGTGCGCAACGAACTCATCTACGAACTGCTCGGAGAGCATGGGGGCTGGGAGTGTTTCGGCCATCGTATAGATAAGTATCTAAAACTTGCTCTCCATTGGCAACGATTTAACGCGTAACGTAGTCGATATGTTGCGTAACATCGCAGGCAGCTCTAGCGGAATTGAGGGTGTCTTGTTAAGTCTCACGACAAAATCTAGAAGTGGTATAGCAAGGTCAGTTTTACTAATCAATGCAGGAGGCTGGCGACATGGAAAAACCTAATGACTCGCATTTGGAGACCGGTTGGTACTTTACCGATATCGCAGATACTGACCCGATGATTCCCGAGGGTGAGTGTGAACAGCAGCTCGTCGAAATGCTCCAAACGATGACAGTCGAAGAAATCATAAAAGCGCAACTGGTTGAGACTCGAACTGAATTGTAGTTTTGCCTACCATACGAGCGTACTATCAGCTGTCATGTTGAGTACACTGTTGGGCTCGGGGTCTGGAGGGTGGACGCCAAACTACTAGCCTAGACGGCAATCTATTCTACTTAGCGCTCTTTCGATAACTATCTGGACATAGTCGTGGCGTCGTCGCCGCGGGTGTAGAGGGTGGCGGCAGTCGTGAAGGTGGTGACTTGGGCTGGGGTTTTACCGGGGAAGAGCTCGACTTTTAGCTCGCGTTTGGCGGTGAGTTGCACCAGTGCGGTGCCTTGGGCGGTGGCGTAAGTCGTGCTGAGCGTGATGCTTTTCGCCGGTGCCGCGCCGAGCCAGGTCCTACCGAGTTCATCGACGTGACGCACCTGGACGAGCTGGTACTTGACCGGCTCGCCACCGACGGTAAGTTTGTCTGGGGTCGTGGTAGGTGCTTTGATGGCGTATTGCGTACCGTGGTTCACGGCTCCGGTCGAGAAGATCCAGCCGCTTGGGTCATATAAGTCAGGGGCGATGGAAAGATGGCCGTCGGCGTACGTCTGCGGATTGAAGGTGGACTCCTTGAACGAACCGATGTAGCCGTTCGTACCTTGTTTGAACCAGTTGCCGGAGGCCGTGCCGTCTATGTCATATCCTATCCGACCATCGCGCGGCTCGACGGTGCGGGCGTACAGCGGCAGCAACTGGGCTTTGACTTGGTCGGTGTAATAGGCTGTTGGCTCGACGGTATTGATTTTCCACGGTTCGTAGTTGTTGTACGCCTTGGGTACCAGCAGGCCGCTCATGGTTTTGGTCGTATCCCAGACGGCGAAATCGAGCGACTGGCCGCCGACCATGGCCAGCACTTGGCCTTGCTTGACCGGCACCTTGACGTACTGCGGACCGCTCTTTGTCTGGTAACCGGCTGGCAGTTTGGCGGCGAGCGTCGGCGCTAGACTGTTCGCGAGGTCGAAGTAGCTGAAGAACGTGCAGGAGTAGCTGATAACGACGCGGTAGTCGGTCGCGCCGGTGCCGCGCGGACGGGCTTCGACACTGACAATGGCGCCATCGGCTGGCGCGTAGACAGAGTAGGTACTGGCGGCAGCTGCTTGATTCTTTCCTAAGAAGTACTGGTGGTCGACGGGTGTTACGTGGCCACCGGCGGTCAACCCGTAGGGCAAGATAACGCTCAGGTCGGAAGGATTCATCGGTGCTGCGCTGAGGGTTTTGCTGCCGGTGCCACTACAATTGTCGTGCGAAAGGTACTTGCCGCGGGCTACCGGGTCGGTTGCGTTCGGGCCGCTTGTCTCCGCGGTATTTTGCTGCTGTGTTTTTGCGGCGACCACCGGCTGTTTTTTCTGCCCAGACCCCAGGTTCATGAGCAACACAACTCCGCCGGCCACGACCAACAGGAGTACTGCCGCGCTAGTACTGGCGAGCACTACTATCCGGTGTTTTACTTTTTGCTTCTTGTCGGTGCCGACTTGCAGCTTCGGTCCGGTCGGTACCGGTTGCACTGGCTGCTCTTCCGAATTTTGGCTTTCCACGTACTTATACGTCCCACATTACGTTACACAAATAGTACCTCGAAACCCCCATTTTTACAATTACGATGAGCTTACGCAGAACGGCACATTCCGGAAAGCCGTTTACCCTTCACCATTTTCCATTTACCATACGTTCACCGTGACCCGTTTCCCCTGAAGAACAACGCCCGCACCCTCCTTCGCCAAGGCTACGTAGGGCACGGCGGTAAACGGTAAAAGGCTAACGCATGGTAAACGGTGAAGGGTAAAAGGTAAACGATTACAGCAGCACTAGCTCTATCATAGGCACGAGCGTGTCGGGGTCGATGACGTACACCGCGTAGCTGGTCAACTCACGGTTCGGCAGCCGCGCCCAAAATGACGGCCGGAGCAACAGCACGTTATCTTCCAACCGGATTTCTTCTATGGTGCCGGTGACACTCAGTTTTTTAGAGGTGCTGGTGCGGTAGCCGGTGTGCGGGTTGAACCAGATGTATTCAAGCGGGCTGTTCGTAGCGTCCAGGACAGTTACCTTTACCTTGCGGCTTTGGTAGGTGGCTTTTGTCTGAGTGACAAGCTCCTCCAGCTGGGCATCGCTGAGGGCGCTGAGCTGGCGGGCCTGGATTTTCTTTATGTGTGCGTCCAGACTTTCGCGCGAAATGTCATGCTGCGTGCCTTCGTCCAGGTTGCCTGGTTGCAGATACATCCCGCCGCTCAGCGCGGCTAGATGGTCTTCGAGCGCCGCTTCCGAGCGGGTCGCCTCGTGCTTCGCGACGGTAGTAGTGGCTATGTTTAGAAAAGCGGTCTGAAAGTTTGCGACCAGCAGTTGTCCGGAAGCGGGCAGGGAATCATTTTGCGCCATACTTCCATTGTACCAGCCGGAGTATACTGAAAGTGCAGGCAGGGCGTTGCCGTTTACCGTTTACCCTTCACCGTTCACCGTGCGTTAGCCTTTTACCATTTACCGTACGGGCGTTGTTCACGGTAAATGGTTCACGGTGAATGTATGGTAAATGGAAAATGGTGAATGGCCAACAGTCCAGGCAAGGAGTGTTACATGAACCTCTTCCCGTTTATTCCACTGTATACGCATCACATTTTCGACAGCGGGCGGCAGACCGCCTTCGTCGTGCTGGTTTCGTTCCTGGTGACATTTTTGTGTGCTCGCGGCTACACGCGCCTGGCTCGGGTGCACGGGTGGGGAAGCGCGTCGTTCGGCGGGGTCCACACGCACCACCTCGTTTTCGGAGTTGTGATGGTACTGGCGGCCGGGGCGATGCAGTTCGCCTTTCTGCCGCTCGATGACGGTCCGTGGCAGTTGCTGCTCGCGCTAATCTTTGGTGCTGGTGCCGCGTTGGTGCTCGACGAGTTCGCGCTGTTGTTCCACCTGCAGGATGTGTACTGGGAGCACGAAGGCCGCAAATCTATCGACGCGGTGGTTATTGCCACGCTGCTCGGGGTATTGTTCCTGCTGCATACGACACCGTTCGGCAGTACTAGTGATATGACCGGCGCGGCGCTCACCATCACGGGCGTGGTCAATCTGGTTTTTGTACTCGCGGCGGCGTTGAAAGGCAAACTGTTCCTGGCGGTCTTCGGTGTCTTTGTACCGCCGCTCGCAGTCGTGGGCGCACTGCGGTTGGCCGAACCCGGCTCGCTTTGGGCGCACCGCTGGTACCACTCTGGCAGCCGGGAGCTCCGCCGCGCCGAGGCACGCTATGCGCGGTACGACGCATTCTGGCAGCCACGCAAAGAGCGCTTGTGGGATATCGTCGGTGGCAAAACTGGCCGGCCCGACCATCGTCCGAAGGTATAAGACCCTGACAAAATCCCCCTGATGGCTACAATTCCAAAACCTGCCACTTTCCATCTGTTTTTCGTTTCCGGTTCGTACCATTAGGTACGACCGAAAGCCGAGAAAACAGATGGAAAATCATGGCATCTTTTGAAATTCGCTTTCACCAGGGGGAGTTTGTCAGGGTCTCAGAAAGATTACACATCGTGCCCGCCGACGCTGGTATAGTGCGGATATGCCTCCGCCCGGCATAAGCAACACCCCTTCCATGCACCTCTGTATATGAGCGCAGCGAACGAGGGCGTAAGCCCGAACTTTAGGGGAAGGGAAGCCTGTCTCGAATTTACTTCGAGACAGGCTGGGAGGGGCGAGCCCCTCCCTTAAGAGCTCGACAGGTATGTCGAGCTCGGGTTAAAATAAACACAGGACTACAATCGCCCCCATGAAATCATCAGGAGCCGAATCTGCGCATACCATATCCCTAAAGGTTTTGCGTGTGCTCATGTACGGGCTGGTAGCGGTCTCTGCGCTCGGCTTTGCCTATATAACCTACCGGGACGCCGTCCTAGTGACACCGTCCGACAGCGATTCCGGCACATTTTTCATAACGAATCTTTCGTACATCGTGTTCGAAATATTGGTCTGGGTTGTCGTGGCGCACACCGCCTTACATCTGAAGGCGTACTCCCGTTCAGTTATTGGCAGCCCCGATGGACAGGGGTTGGATTACATCGCCAACGCGCTGCTCCTGCTGGTGCCGTATTCCATACTCATCAGTGTCGGTACCAATGTGAAACTACTGTTCGTCAATACATCGTACAGCTCCCAAGTCGCAGCGGTCGCGAACCACGTGCCGCTGCTTGTTGTGCTTGCGTCGGCCATCTACCTGTTCCTCGGCTCGCGGCGGCTCGCCCGCTTGGTGCCGGCAGAGTCGGAAGCGTCGCGGCAGCGCCGTATTGTAGCCCTGGCGCTCCTGGCGCTGTTGTCGGTCACCTTTGCCCGCTACTTTTATGCGGTTGCACCCAGCATCAAAGACGACGATGGCTTGCTGCACTATGGGCTGTCTGCTGGTGTCATGCTGCTCACGTACGTCTTGCCGTACGTCGTGGTATGGCTGCTCGGCGTGCTGGCTTGCCTGAATCTGGTCCACTATATGCACCGCGTCAAAGGAGTGGTGTACAAACGGCTCTTTCGTGACTTGTATAGTGGGCTGCTCCTCGTATTTATTTGTACGTTCATAGTGCAGTTGCTGCTGGCTTCGCAGATAAGTACCAAAGCGTTCAGCTTGCAGCTGGCTCCCGTTTTTGGCGTCATACTGCTGCTTCTGCTCGGGTATGCGCTGATTTATCGGGGCGTGAACCAGCTGCATCGTTTGGAAGAATAAAAGCCGTTTACTGTTCACGCTTTACCATTTACCCTTCACCGTTCACCATGCATTAGCCTTTTACCATTTACCACCGTGCCCTACGTAGCCTTGGCGAAGTGGGGTGCGGGCATTGTTCTTCACGGTGAACGGCTCACGGTGAATGGAAAATGGTGAAGGGTGAATGGTAAGCGACAGCGTAAGCGGTGACAACTATCACACAAAATCTTCAGGTGTGCGGCAGGCGTACTCTAGCAATCACAACCGTAATGGTTTACGATGGAGCTATCATGAATCCAAACGATACAACAGCCCCCGCGGCCTCGACGCCATCGGGCGCGTCCCAAAAGATTATCATTGTCGAAGACAACGCCTCGCTGGCGGAAATCTACAAAACCCGGCTTGAACTACTGGGGTATACCGTGTTCATGGCATACAACGGTATCACGGCGTTGTACTTTATACAACAAGAGCGTCCTGACCTGGTCCTGTTGGACCTGATGGTGCCAGATATCGCCGGCGACCAGATTCTCGCCAAGATGCGCTCCAGTACGTGGGGCAAAGACATCCCGGTATTCATCATTTCCAACCTGAATGAAGAAAACGCGCCGGCCGGTTTGCGCGAACTCGGCATTTCCGGTTATGCGGTCAAAATGAACTTAGCCAACGACGATATAGATAAAATCGTCAACGACATCTTGCGCCCGGCAGATGGCCCTACACCGGCAGCTGCACCTGCAGCACCCGCACCGACTGTCGCTGCAACTCCTGTACACGAAGCTCCCGAACAACCAGCACCGAGCTCGGTCGAAGTGCCAGCTTCCGGCACACAACCGCCTACGGGTCCGACAGTCGCTTAGTATCTCGAATCTGAATATATGACAAATCGCAGTCGGGTGGCTGCGATTTGTATAATTACGGCTTACTCTGCCTAGAGCACGCGGCGAGCGCGACGTCGCGAGCGTCGGTTCATGCCGGCTACCGAAACCGGTGTCAGTGGTCGTCCTAGCATAGTATCGCCCTCCTTAGTGTTTGTATAATAGCGCCTCTAACAGAACCCGGCTATAAGCCGGCTTACAGTTTCCTTGGCGGAGGAGGAGTATGCTCATTTCATGCAACGCATTGAACCGACGCTCCTGCAATCAGCGAAGACACTACCGGTTGGCGAGGGTTGGACCTACGAACCGAAACCGAACGGATGGCGGGCAGTTGGGTGTGTCGGAGAAAAGGTAACACTACTTTCGCGGCACGGCACAGACCATACCGATGAGTTCCCGGATGTCGTGAACGAATTAGCGGAAGCGGTATCGGGACAGAACGTCATAGTGGACGGGGAGTTGGTGGGGTTAAGCCCCGACGGGCATGAAGACTTCCGGGAGCTGAGCAAGGGCAGGCGTGCGCGTGTGGCACATTTCATATTCGATGTACTTGCGGTCGATGGTGAACTCGTCATCCACCGGCCCTTGCGAGTACGCCGCAAAATCCTTGATGTAATCTTCGCGCAGCAAGAGCACATCTACCGTATACCTTTCGATACGGACCGTGACGCCGTCATCGCAGACGCCAGGAAAGGGGGCTAGAAGGCGTTGTCGCGAAGCACGAGAATTCTATTTACCAGCCAGGTAGGCGAAGCCGGGCGTGGGTAAAGCAACGCTTCAATCCATACACCCATGGCTTTGGTGGCAGCAAAGGCCGGATACTGTAAGCTGCCATACAGGAAGCGAAGCAATTGGGGTATACTATGGACACGAAAGGGGAGTGACATGCATGGACCGATAGATTTTGTAGTGGTAGGGTTCAAGGGTGGTAAGTTCGACGGAAGTATACTGAAAGAACTGGGGGCGGCGCTGGACAGCGGTGTCATCGGACTGGTGGAGCTGTCGTTCGTCTCCAAAGACAAAGACGGCGCGGTGACGACGCTGGCTATCGAAGACCTGGGCCAGGAGTACAGTTTCGACTTTGCGAAGTATTTGCCGGAGGAGCCACTTGAAGTCGACCAGGAAGATGTGGCAGAAGTCACCGACCTGCTCGAAAACGACACAGCGGCCGGACTATTGGTCATAGAGCATTTGTGGGCGAAACCGCTCAAGAAAGCGATTATCGACGCCGGTGGCGTGCTGGTGGCAGATGGGCGCATCCACCCGGATGCGTTACATGAATTAGAGGAAGAGGAGGGTAAATAAATGCCAGGATTACTACGAGGTATGGCACGGACGGCAGTCATCGCCGGTACGGCAACGGCAGTTTCAAACGGCGTTTCGCGGCGGCAGTACAACCGTTGGGAAGCAAAGGCCGAGCAGGAACAGGCCGCACAGCAGCCAGCAGAACCACAGGCTGCGGCTTCAAGTAGTACTGACGACCAGATTGCGCAGTTACAGCAGCTGGGTCAGCTGCACCAGCAAGGCATCTTGACTGACGAAGAGTTCGCCGCCAAGAAGCAGCAGATTCTCGGTTTGTAGTTTTCTCGCCACCGTAGCAGGAGCGAAGCTTTGTAACCTAAGATTCCAGACGACAGGAGCGACCATGCAGCCAGAAGATACCTTGGGGAATGCGCCGGATAAAAAGAGTTTCAATAGCAAGCTTGCGCTCCTGCTCGCAATGGCGATGTTCGTGCTGGTGGTCGACACATCGCTGATGAACGTGTCCATTTCTGCCGTCATCCACGACCTGCACACCACCGCCAGCGGTGTGCAGTCGGCCATTGCGCTCGAAGCGCTCGTGTCAGCGGCGTTCATACTCATTGGGAGCAAAGTGGGCGATTTGTTTGGCCGCAAGCGGGCGTACATTCTCGGTCTGCTGGGCTATGCGGTCGGCGCGCTGGCGATGGTATTCGCACAGAATCTGACGGCTATCGTTGTCTTTTGGGCGATTGTCGGCGGTATCGGTGCGTCGCTGTTGCTGCCGGCTATGCAGTCGCTGATACATGGCAACTTCGAAGGTGCGGCGCAGCGCAAGGCGTACGCCATCGTGGGGGCGTCGGCAGCTATCGCTACGGCGGTCGGACCACTGCTGGGCGGGTTCATTACGACCTACCTGTCGTGGCGAATCGGGTTTTTGCTGGAGGTCGGTATCATCGCCATCGTACTGCTGAACATAAAGCTGGTGCGCGATGTGCCATACACCGGCGCGCGGCAGATTGACGGCCTGGGCGCGGTGCTTTCGGTTTTCGCCATGGGCGGCATTGTGCTGAGTATTCTCGCCTGGCAAGAGGGAGCTGAATCGGTCGGCGCGCTGCTGCTCGTTGGCGTGGTGGCGATGAGCTTGCTCATCTACTGGCTGTTGCGGCAGAAAAAACTTGGCCGGTCGATGCTTATCGACCCCGGCCTGTTCCGTTCGCCGCTGTTCCGGCTCGGTGCCTCCGGCCAGATGATGCAGCAGATTGCTTTGGGCGGTATGATGATAGCCCTGCCCATGTACCTGCAGATGGTGCTCGAGTACAACGCTATGGCGGCGGGCTTGTCGCTAGCTCCGCTGTCGCTGAGCATGTTCGGTGTCGCCTTACTCGCAGGCAAGCGGGCGGGGAACCGGCGTCCGGCGGCTATCATACGCATTGGCTTCGTGCTACTGACCGCTGGCGTGGCGCTGCTGCTGGCGGTTGTGCCGCGGGCTTCGACTGGCTGGGGGCTACTTATCCCATTGCTGTTGGCCGGTTGCGGTCTGGGATTGTTGGTTTCGCAGCTGAATAATTACACCTTGTCGCCGGTTTCGGAAGAGCGGGTGAGCGAGGCGGCTGGTGTAAACTCGGCGGCCGGTTCATTCGGCCTGTCATTCGGCCTGGCGTTTGCGGGAGCGATAATGCTGGCCTCGCTAAGTCTTGCATTTACCCGTGTTGCCCAGACGAGCACGGTGCTGACGCCTGCGCAGCAGCAAACGGTTGCCAGTGCCTTGGAGACTGACGCCGAAATCATGTCCAACACCCAGCTTCAAAAACAGTTGGCCGGTGAAACGCAAGTGGTGCAAGACGAAGTCATCCGCATAAACACCGAAGCCCGCCCGAAGGCGCTCCAGGCTGCACTGCTCGTGCCACTTGTTGCCGGCGCTATCGGCGTCATCAGCTCGTTCGGCATGGTCCGTTTGCCCGACCCCAAGCAATCTTCCGCCGAAGCTTCATTGCTGGGTTAGCGCCCGAAGGAGTGCGTGTTTTGAAAAGGATGGAGTATACTGCAGATATGGAAGAACGAGTTTTACTCAAACGCAGTCCGCGGGGTCTGGAAGCGCAGCTGGGGATTTCGGCTCTAGTGACACTGCTTATCTGTCTGCTTGCAGTATGGCTGTTCGGCAGGCTATTCCACTGGACAGAAAGCGGCGGCTGGCGGCTGCAGGCGCTGACCTGTATAGTACTGTTCTTGCTATGGGTCTTTGCTGCTCTCAGGCTCTGGTATAGTTGGAAAATCAAGCGCTATGAAATCGGCCGCGATGCGCTCATCGTCCACGCCAAAGCTGGCAAACTCGGCACGGCGCAGACTATTTACCGCTACGAATCAATCATTTCCATCCGCATGACCCAGGGGTTTCTGGGTAAGCAGTTCGGCTATGGTGACATCCGTGTCACCATTCCGAAGCTAGAGCACGAAGTCGTCATGAACGATATCGAACACCCAGTTGAACAGCTAGAAGAAATCCAGCGCCGCATGGGTGGCCGCATAGACAACGTCTCCGCCACCGCCGCGTTGATAAACTAGGCCTGCACAGAACGGCACATTCCGGGCGAACCGTTCCGCTCCTCACTCCGCCGTATTACCAATACGTCTCCGTTCCGGTGCTCGCGGTTCATCCCAGACTGTACCATTCTGTGCAGCCCCTAAAGCTCAGTTTTGACTGGCTGTGGCTGCCGTGAGGAGGCTAGAGCCGCCGCGTTCTTTCCAGCGGTCGAAGGTCGGGCTGGTTTTGCTCACTCGTTCGCGCCACATGTTAAAGGCGTCTCGCGAATATATAACTGGCTGCGTGTCGCGCAGGCCTTCGCCCTTTTCGAGCGCGGCTGCAGTGCCGGGTCCGCCGTTGTAGCCCGCGGCGATGAGTTCGACAGTGGCTATGCTGTCGGGGCCAGGCTGGTCGGTCGTAAAGTAATCGCGCAGGAACGCCAAGTACGCGGTGCCGAATTCTATGTTCGTTTTCGGGTCGAGCAGGTCGTATTTTCCGACTGGTTCCTTCACGTACTTTCGCGCGATGTCGCTGCCGGTCGCCGGCATAATCTGCATCAACCCCTGCGCTCCCGCCTCACTCTTCGCCTTGGCATTCCCGCCCGATTCCATGGTGATGATTATTGCAACCAGATTCGGGTCTATGTCGTACTTCTTCGCCATCTCATTTATGGTGCCGCTCCAATGTTTTACCGTATCGGGAACCCAAGCGGCCGTAATCCCCGCTGGCTGGTACGGCACCAGCGTCGCGTTACTGCTCAAAACACTCACTCCTTTCACAACTAACAGTACCAGCACTGCGCTAATCACGGCGACCACCCAATCCCGCCGCGTTAGCCTAAACTTCCCCCGAAAAATCCTCATACTCCCAGTATACTGTAAGTAAATAGAGTAAATTGTGATATAACTTGTATAATCAAAGAGATGAAAACTTTTGACATCCTTTTCGAGGATGGTGCCGAACCGCAGCCCCACGAAATACAAACCGCATTGTTCTTGCGTAAGGCTGGCAAGAAGGTTACATTTTTGGCACCCAAAAACCAGCCGGGCATCAAGACGCCGGATATTGCCATGGACGGTGTGAACTGGGAGATAAAATCACCAGTGAGCGCCGGTGCGCGCTCCATAGAGCACGCCTTCCGAAGTGCTATAAAACAGTCCGAAAACGTGCTGTTCGATTTGCGGCGTAGCAAAGCGAATGACCAGGCAAACTTGGCTAAAATCAAGTATGTCTACAGGCTTGTGAGGGGCAAGAAGGTCAGGGCGGTCTTGGTCATTTCGAAAGAACAAGCGCTTATTGACATTAGCAGTACAATTTGATACTGTATAGGTACGGTGCCGAGGCCTCTGCTGAATAGCTAGGGTCGCGGCATCTTTTTTGTTGTATAATGTCCTACCAGAATACGCCTCATGCCGAATGGCTAGAGGCGTATTCTTTTTTGTGCTTTTTCGCATGTCTTCATATTTCACCGCCAGCGCCTAAGGAGTTCGCGAAGCCAAACTACTGCAACCCCATCCCTCGCAAGGTACTAGTTATACAATCCAAATGACGTTCGGTATTCAATAACAAATCAAAAAGCACCCCGTAGAGTGCCTTTATGCTGCAAATGGGTCGGTACCGGAACAACGATACTTACTAACGAAAGCTCGCCATTTGGCTTACGCATTCAAATCGTATCAAAAATACTACGAAACGTTAAGCGGCCTGTAGCTGTAGCGGACGCAATGTCCAGCTACTCTGTGATTTATGCGCTTCGACTATCGTTTTGCGCCTTTGGTTTCTGACCGTGGAAAGGCTGTCGGCATTGAACTTTTTGTCGCCGTTTATAGTTATGACGATATAAGCGCCGTTCGGTATTTCATCGAACAACTTTGGGTGTTTTGCCAGATAACTATCGAATTCCAGCGATAGTTTCACATTCTTCTTTATAAAAGCCTCGCTCATACTTCGCCTCCACCCACATTTTCTAATACCATTATATAATTTTCTCTGAATTTTTTGAAGTTTTGTTTTACTACCATCTGGGCTTCCGTGAATCCTTCGTTATCGTCGCGGACGTGCATTATCTGACGAAGCTCGCGCTTATTCGGGTAGTATACATGACGATGCGCTCCGCTGCCATGGGCGTTATCGTACCGGACGATTCTGCGCCAGTGGCCTGCAATCAACGCCTCGTACTGTACAGAAAACTCCAAAACCACATGGCCGTCAGTAATCAATCTTACGGCTACACGGTCGATATCGGAGAGCGGCGTAATCCACTGCCGCGGACGTTCCGGCATACCTAACTCCACTTAAGATGCCCTCTAGTATAACCAGGAGGTCGCAAGCTCCGCAAGGTTAGTGTCGCCGGGATGATGCACTACAAATGCTCCAAAGCCACGGTCGTCACGAACAGCACCCTCATCGCCAGCGCCCAAGGAGCCCGCGAAGCCAAACTACTGCAAACTCGTCGACCGCGATGCCCTCGTCGTCATGCTTTTGTCCTGAGTCGAATTCAGTAGGATATTCTATGTTTCTTATGCTTGGTTGTTGAGGTATTTTTACATAAAATACATCAAATGCCATATATCGCAAATTACAGAGGTGAACAAGTGAACTCTTTAGATATGCCAAAGCAGACGTTCGACATGCTCGATACCGAACACTTGCAATGCCCTTGCTGCCAAACGCCTATGCACACAAGCTACTATCGCCTGCCTGACGTAACACCACACTTTGTGCATGACTCACGCGGCCCGGACTGTCCGACTTCTAACATGAGCCCAGAACATCTAGCAGTTCAAGCACTGGTGCAGACTGCAATAAACCGTACTCTACCTTGGCGAGGACAGCTGGAGTATAGGGGACAGAATTGGCGCGGGGATGTGGTGGCTACCCGGCCAGACCGCCCGGAAATGGTATCGTTTGAAGTTCAGCTTTCAGGCATGCGCCAAGCCGAAATGCTCGACCGTACACAACGACACCTAGTTGCTGGAATTAGTAGGGTCATATGGCTTTGTGGTCGAGAGTTCGCATGGATGGACGAAGCACCTTTTGCGCGTTTTTCTATACCTCCGAATTGGAGCCCACAACAGGGTTTGGACGTATCATACCGAATGTTGCCGCGAAAAGTTTGGGATGTAAATAAACCCTACTTTGTGGCCGAAAAACGCTTGGATAAATTTGTCGGCGCAATACTCACGAAACAATTATTAGCACGCCCTGAAACGCAAATCGCCACTACTGTAAAAGGCCAGGAAACAGTGCTCCCTGTACATAGCTGGTACTTTGAAACTCGCGACCAGGTAAACACTGACTTCAACGCAGCAGAAGTTGCCCGTATACAAGCAGCACAAAGACAAAACCGAGGCTGGTTATCCACTATCTTAGAAAATCTCACAAGAAACAACTAAATGCTTTATTGCACGGACTCCAGGTCCTTGATGATATCGCTGACATGCTCATACCGCTCCATTAGGCTACCATTTGTACAACGCTTGACGATATCCGTAATAGCATTTTTCTCGTCAGTTAGCCGTTTTTTGCCCGTGAATATGTACTGCAAAATATGACCTATAGCATAGATTTCGTTACTGAGACTATATTCCGATAATTTCTCAAGATAGGGGTCGCGAATGGTGCCCTTGAGAGTCGTGTCAGTTTTTGTAAAATCTGAATCTTTTTCTTTGGCTAGGCCAAAGTCGGATAATTTAACAATCACGGCGCCGTAGTCATAACACTTAATTAAAGCGTTCCCAAAACTTATGTCACGATGGAGTAAATCTTTCTGGTGTATGTAGTTGATGCCATACAGAAACTGGAGAGCTAACTTCCTTCGCTTATCAAATGATAACGTCTGATTGTTAATCGCTATGTATTTATCTAGCGTATAGTCACAATACTCCATGATGTAGCTATTGTTAGAAGTGTCATAACTATATACTTCAAGTATATAGGGAAAGCTTAACCTTTTTAATATCTCGTACTCTTTGTTGAATCTAATGATGTCCCTCTCACCAGAGCTTTTCTTTACTCGCTTGACAGCAAAGGTTCTGTCGTAGGCTTCATCTTTATATTTTTGCACAATCGCAAACGACCCCTCTCCTACTAATGACAATTTATGGATTGTCTTTACGTGCGGCAAAATAATCTTAGTCTCGGCGAGTTCAAAAATAGGGTCATATTTTATGATTTTTACCTTTTTCATATCATCGGGAATCGTACTTCCGCCAGAGTCCACAAGAAACGTCTTGCACTTTGCGCAAGTTTCACTATATTCGGTCGTTAGTATAATCTCTTTGCCAACAGTCTCGAGCTCCGACTTAAGCTCATTTACAGTATCAATTATGCTGATGAGTTCCCTACTAGAGCCTGCGTGGTAATACGAGCTACCTTTATCGAGTTGTTTATTTAAATGCTCTAGTAGAGCATTTAAATTCTGATGCAAATAAGCGAATATACGAGCGAGTGGCTGCTCGTACTCCTGATAAAGACTTGCGAAGGGCTCTTCGGTAGTGACCTCTTGATATAGCCCAAAGAAGTCGTCATTTGGTGGTGGCGGAAAAAGTCGCCTGTCAAAATCCTGAAGGATAAGTTCTTCTTTGTTATACATCGTCTCGGAGTTGTTTAGGGGATATGGCTAACCGCCGGTATATGATTGCTGTCTCACTCATCGATTGCCCCTCGATACTTTTCGAAAAGCAAGGCAACCCTTTCGGAGTCGCTGGTGAAAGGTTTTGGGGAGTAGAGGTGGTCGATGGCGCGGTCGAGGGTGGTGTGGGCTTTGGTGAGGGTGGGTGGCATGGTTAGCGGGTCGTAGAGGTCAGCGAGGGTGGCGTCTGGGAACTGGGCACGGGCGTCTAGGATGGCTTGTGCAAGTTTTTCTACTTCTGTTTTTTGCTCATCCGTGGCATTCGGCCACACAAAGTTGTTGTAAACCAAAGTATTGGAGTAGCTGTAGTCACTCTTGAGCCGTCCGGCAATAACGCGCATCCATGCCATGTGCATACGACTGGTTAGGATGCCGAAATGGTACATCGTTGTATTGGGCAAGAAGAATAGTTTGTCGCCAGCGACCATATCAGCACTCAGATAGCCAATGGGTATGTATTCGCGATTCTCCGAAGATACCTTCGGCACTGCAAGGTAGTCAGTCTGCGACGTGCGTATCTCGCCGAACAGTGTTGGCTGCGTCGCCAGTTTCCTGGTTGCCTCTTTTGTACTTTCTAGCCGCATTTGTTTCACTCGCTCGACGCGTTTGAGAACCTCAGGCATTGACCTTAATTCGGTTGGCGTTATGCTATCGAGCCATAGACACCATCGCTTTATGCCGTTGATAAACTCATTACCCATGGAGAATGGGCGAACCCATTTTTCAGCGGCCGGTTCTTTATCGAGTAGTTCCCGTTTTTCGTCATCGTTGAGGAGCAGGTTGCCGCCTTCCGTTGGTTTTCCGCCATTTATCATTGTTGGTGCATCTTTTGAAATTGGCTGGCGACGGAGGTCAAGGAAAATGGATGGACTGTCAATCAGGTATGGATTGATATTTTTAGCTACCGTGTCAATCGGCTCACCCTTAATCTCATCATATTCGAAAAGGTGCTTTTCTGGCCTGCCGAATAGCGCAAATCCAATGATGACGCAATGAACTGCCGCTATTCCGCGTGCATCGTTCGTCCATTTGAATGTCCGATGTGCGAAATTGATATGTACGCTCTGTTCGAATAGACACCTCCAGAGTACGCCGACTTGCTCACCTTGGGTAATCGAGTTCGTAGAGACGAGAGCGGTTTCGATACGCGGGTTTATCTTCATGACGGCAGTTGCTTTTCCGTACCATGCAGCAACGAAATCAAGTGTCCCCGTCTTCGGGATATCTGGGAGAGCGGCGGCCACCTCTTGTTTCTGCTCTTTGGTCTGCCAAGTTTGGCCGATGAACGGAGGGTTGCCGAGGATGTAGTTGAGGTTTTGGGCGGGGATTACGGTGTTCCAGTCGGTAGTGAGGGCATTGGCGTGGACGATAGTGGCGCTGGTGGTTAGGGGGAGGCGGACGAAGGTTTGGCCGCTTTGGCGGCTGAATTCGACGTTCATTTGGTGGTCGGTCAGCCACAGCGCGGTCTGGGCTATAAGCGCTGGGAATTCTTCGAGCTCTATGCCGTACATCTGGTTCACGTCTACCTTTACTAGCCCATGTTCGCCGGTTTCGAACAGCCCGGCGTTTTTGCCGTGTAGCTGCTCGATGACTTTGTGCTCCAGCCGCCGCAGCTCGCGGTAGGTGATGACTAGGAAGTTACCGCAGCCGCAGGCCGGGTCCAGGAACGTCAGGCCCGCCAGCTTTTCGTGGAACTCTCGCAGCCGCGGTTTGTTGCTGCGGATTTTCGCAAATTCCTCGTACAGCTCGTCCAGGAACAGCGGTTTTATGACGCGCAAGATGTTCTTTTCGCTGGTGTAGTGCGCGCCCAGGTTGCGGCGCTGCTTCTCGTCCATCACACCCTGGAACATACTGCCGAAAATGGCCGGGCTCACTTGGCTCCAGTCTAAATCCATGGCGTTCAGCAGGTCGTCGCGCATCTTGGCCGTGAAATCGGGCGTGCGGATGGGGTCGGCGAACAATCCGCCGTTCACGTAGCGCAGTTGCTTCAGGTCTTCGTCGAGCGCCTGCGACCGCTTGTCTTCGGGTGTGTTCAGTACTTCGAATACCTTGACCAGGCGCGGGCCGAGGTCGGAACCGTCTATGTCGGTGCGGCTGCGCAGGTAGTTTTCGAACACGCCGCGCTCGAAAATGCCGCTGTCGTCGGCAAACATGCAGAACACCAGGCGCACCAGCAGGAGCTCCAGGTCGTGGCCGGTGTAGTTGTCGTCGCGCAGCTGGTTGTGTAGGGCAGCCATGGCTTCGGCGGCTTTGCGATTTACGGGGTCTTCTTCGGCGTACTGTTTGCTCTGCTGGTCGAGCAGGAAAGCAAAGCTCCGCACATGTTTCGGGAAATCTGCCAGTTTGAACGTAGTGATTTCATCGGAACTCAGCATGCGCAGTTCGAAGTTGGCGAAGTCGCTGACGACGATGGCTTCCGGCAAATCGTGGTCGGGCATGGTCTGCAGGTAGTCCAGCGCCTGGATGTTGGCTTTCGCCAGGTCTTTGCCAGCGCTTTTCTGTTCGGCCAGCAGCTTGCCCGGCCAGAACATGTCTATAAAGCCTTGTTTGCCGCCGGTTTTCTTTATGGCGTACTCGAAGAACGCGCCGTGCCGCTTGCGGTCGATGCCGTACACGTGCAAAAAGTCGCTCCAAAAGCTCTGGCTTTCACCCTTTTCGTAGGTTTCGCTGGCCCACTTGCTGACGAATTCGGCGGCGCGGTCTTGTATGAGGTTCCAGGAAATGTTGGGCATATGCCTCTAGTGTACCGTGCCTGCTCCTGCCGCGCCACTGCATACCTTGCTATGGAGTGCTGGTTTATAATGGGCGGTATGAGTACTGGTTCTTTGAGCGCCAAACAGCAGGTCTTTACCGAACTGTTTGTTGGAACGCTTATATATGTAGTCGTGCTGGGGTTCTTTCGGGATTACACGGACATCGTGTATGCGAAAAGTTTTTCGACCATGTTCTTGGCAGCGGTTGTGCTGGAGGTGCTGACTTACTTCGCATTTCTCCTGAAAAAGCGCATCGTCGCGTGGCTAAAACCTAAATCCGGTGCGCTGTACCGGGCACTGATGTTCTTTGCGATCTGGTTCGTGATGTTCATTTCCAAATTCGTTTTCATAGGCGTGCTCGACCTGCTGTTCAGCGGCTACATTTACATCCACGGTTTCTTCGGCATCCTCTTCGTCGTCCTTACCGTAACCATCCTCCACAAACTCGCTACCCTCACTTTCCAAAAACTCTCCGATTAAAAAACCTGACTCTCAAGGCCCCACGGTCATCCCCGCGAAGGCTGGTATCCAGTCGTTGCATTTACCGGTTACCTTTCACCGTTCACCGTGCGTTATCTATTTACCGTTAACCGTTCGGGCGGCATCTCATGGTAAATGGGTCACGGTGAATGTACGGTGAACGGAAAATGGTGAACGGTGAAGGATTTCTTCTAAGGGTCCTGCTGGAGCTTATCCCTAGCTTAACGGGGGCGGGAATGACGGGACTTTGAGACCTCAGGGCTAAATCCCTTGACTTAAAGTGCTTTAAGTTCCTAGACTAGAGGTATGAGTACTCAAGCAACCACTCATACGTATACGATTAAAGAGGTTTCGAATGTTACGGGCCTACCGGCCAGTACGCTGCGGTACTACGAGAACATTGGCATCATCCAGCCGATTTCACGTGGGTTAAGCAGCAAGCAGCGGGTGTATAGCGAGGATGACCTAGGTGTGCTCGATGCGATTGCATGCCTGAGTGCTACAGGCATGTCCATAGGAGATATGCGCACCTACTTGGCCAATCGGCATCGAGGCGCAGAAGGCGCTGCCGAGCAAATAGCGCTGCTTGCGCGGCAGAAGAAGCACCTTGCACAGGAAATGAAAATCCTGAAGGTTCGTCAGGAGTACGTGCAGCTGAAGCTCGATTACTGGCAGGCTGTGGCCTCGGACGACAACGAACTTGCACGGCGTATCGGCAGCCAGGCACGCGAACTAGCGGCAGTCTTAAAGTTTTCTAAAGAACTGTAACAAAACTAATCGCACAGACATGTAAAACCTAGTTATATGGGTAGGTTCTGTGCGACCAAATCCAAAGGAGGGTGTATGAAAGCAACATTATTCAAAGGAAAAGGTAAGGTGGAACTCGGTGACCGGCCGGATCCGGAAATCCAGGAACAAACTGATGCGATAGTGCGCGTCGTGAGGGGCTGCGTCTGTGGTTCGGACCTATGGTATTACCGCGGCATCAATCCGCACCCAAGCGAGATAATCGGGCACGAATTTATCGGTGTTATCGATAGGGTCGGTACGGATGTGAAGGACTTAAAGCCGGGTGATTTCGTAATCGCGCCGTTCCGGTACAACGACGGAACCTGTGAATATTGTCTGGCGGGCCAGACGGCGAATTGCCCTCACGGAGCTGCCTTCAGCGGCGGAGGTACGGATGGCGGCCAAGGAGAATTCGTCCGCTCGCCGTTCGCAGATGCGACACTCGTCAAGGTTCCGGGCAAAGCATTTACTGAGGAGCAGTTAGCATCATTCACCGCTCTTTCGGACGTGATGTGTACTGGCTATCATGCAGCCGTCAGCGCTGGAGTCAAACAAGGTGATACTGTTGCCGTCGTGGGTGACGGCGCCGTGGGGCTATGCGGTATTATCGCGGCGAAAAAGCTGGGTGCAAAAAGAATCATCGCACTCAGCCGTAACCCGGCCCGGCAAAAAGTTGCGAAGGAGTTCGGCGCAACGGACATCGTAGAAGAACGTGGCGAAGATGCCGTAACAAAAGTCATGGAACTGACCGACGGGGTCGGCGTCAACGCAGCCCTGGAGTGTGTCGGCAGCGACGAAGCGATAGAGACCGCAGTAGCTATTACCCGGCCGGGCGGGATGGTCGGCGCGGTGGGAGTGCCGAATTACAAGAATTTTAAATACGAAACTGCCTTTTGGAAGAACGTCGGACTGCGCGGCGGCATCGCACATGCCCGGGCGTACATCCCGGAACTGCTCGACGATGTCTTGGCTGGTCGCATCAATCCGGGGCGCGTCTTCGACTTGACCGTCGAGCTGGCAGATATCAAAGAAGCCTACGCTGCCATGGACGAACGCCGCGCCATAAAATCACTCCTAAAAGTCAGTGAAGTATAAGGAGGCACCTATGAGTAAATGGACAAACGAAGAGCTGGCGGCAATCGCCGGCGACCAGGACCTGTATATAGCTATACCGAACGCCGACGGCGAGATGCATGCGCCGACGCGCATATGGGCGGTGCAAGCGGGGGATCAACTATATGCCCGCTCGTATAATGGCGTCGAGGGGCGATGGTATACGGCGGCGAAAGCTGCCGGGCATGGGCGAATCACATCCGGCGGCGTTGAAAAAGACGTGACGTTCGAGTTCCCGGCAGACTCCGAAACGAACAGCGCGGTCGACGAGGGCTATCGGCAGAAATACGCCGGCAGTCCCTATACGCCACCGATGCTGGAGCCACCAGTGCAGGCCGCCACAGTGCGACTGGTGCCGATAAATTCGCAGGAGAACGCATGAAGAAAATCGAACCGAAAACATCCAAAGGGCCGGCCGAATGGTTTACGGGCGATGTCTACCCGACCATAATTCTGAGCGGCGAAGAGCCTTCGCGCGTGCGCATGGCCTCGGTGCACTTTGCACCAGGTGCTCGCACCGCTTGGCACAGCCACTCCCTGGGTCAGCACCTACATGTCGTGGAAGGCACGGCGCTAGTCCAGGAACGGGGCGGTGAAGTGCAGACTTTGAAACCCGGCGATACTATCTACACTGCGCCGGGCATCGAACACTGGCACGGCGCCTCGCCCGACAGCTTTATGGTCCACCTGGCAGTGTGGGAAGGCGACGACACCATCTGGGGCACTCACGTCACCGACGAAGAGTACGGTAGCGTAAGACTTCCGTGAAAACATTGCCGGAGCCGTGAAAGGTTTTTGTAAAATCGGTCATATTACGTGTGGTTGAGGTCTGGTAGTATGGGGATATGAGCGAACTCAAGACTAAAGTGAATGATGCAAGTGTTGAAGATTTTTTGAATGCTGTGCCAGACGCTGGCAAGCGGGCGGATAGTTTCGAGCTGCTAAAGCTGTTTACGGAAGTTACCGGTGAGCCGGCCAAAATGTGGGGCGCGAGCATCATCGGTTTTGGGCAGTACCACTACAAGTCCGAACGGAGCAGCCAAGAAGGCGACTGGCCACTGACCGGTTTTTCGCCGCGCAAAACTGCGCTGACACTGTACCTCGGTTTAAATGTTGACCAATACGCCGAGCATCTCGCAAAACTAGGCAAACACAAAACCGGCAAGGGTTGTCTGTATATAAACAAACTGGCGGATGTCGGCCCAGCCGTCCTCCGCCAGCTCATAGGCACTTCGTTCCGCGACATGAAACGCCAGTACGGCGTATCATGAAAGCATGGCAATGAAGCGGGGAATCTGGGCGGTTTTGTTCGGTGCGTTTTTGGTGGCGTGCAATGTGCTGCTGACGCAGACGCATGGCTGGGCGCGGTTGGGCGCCGGCATCGTAACCTATATGATGCTTTTTGGGCTGATAGCACTCAGCAAGCTGAAGCGTGGTGAACTTGGGCTAAGTCGCACGCGGGCTCGGAGCGGGTTGCTGCTGGGGCTGCGCGTGTCGATGGTTATCGCGGCGGGCTTGCTGGTGGCGGTCCTGGTCGCGCCGGACGTGTTCCGAGACGAGCGGTACCACTATGGTTTCTGGCTTGCGCTCGTGTTCGCGCTGGGCGTCATACCGCTGGAGACGGTCCTGTTCGAAGAGTTGTTGTTCCGCGGTCTGGTCTGGGGGTATGTGTGCCGGGCACGCGGTGCGCGGACAGCGACACAGGTATCTTCGGTGCTGTTCGGCCTGTGGCATATCGCACCGTCACTCAGCGTCAACGCGGCCGCGATTTCGGTCGGCGGTTTCGGTCTTGGCCGGGCGCCGCTCATCGCGGGCACGGTGCTAGTGACGTATGGGGCAGGGGTGCTGCTGTGCGAACTTCGACGTCGCAGCGACAGCCTGCTCGCGCCTATACTCGTCCACTGGACCATCAACGGGTTCGCCGTACTGCTGGCAGCATTCGCCTGGGCTAAGTAACCCCCCGCCCGACGTAAGCGATACTCCCCCTTCTCCATATATGAGCGATAGCGAACGAGGGCGTAAGCCCGAACTTTAGGGGATGGGAGCTTTCTTTTGAATTCATTTCAAAAGAAAGTGGGAAGGGCGAGCCCTTCCCTAAAGAGCTCGACAGGTATGTCGAGCTCGGGTTAAGTAATTACGCGCGGCGCATGTAGGCGCGGACGGTCAAGGGCGCAAAGATAGCGACTATGACGACCGCACCGAGGAGGCAGAACCAGAAATCCGAACCGATAGTGCCGTAGGTGGCGAATTGCCGGACGGCGCTAATCAGGTGCGAAACAGGATTGATTTTGACAAATGCCTGCAACCAGCCGGGCATGGTACTTACCGGCACGAACGCGTTGGAAAGGAACGTGAGTGGGAACAGGATGATGAGCGAAATCCCCTGCACGCTCGAAGCGGTGCGGGCTATCATGCCGAAAAAGGCGAATATCCAGCTAAGGCACCAGGCGAAGAAAATGACTAGCAAGCCGCCGGCCACGATGCCGCCCAGACCTGCACCGGGGCGATAGCCCATCAGGTACCCCATCGCGAACGTAATGACGGTGGCGATAAGGTAGCGGACGGTGTCGGCCATCAGCGCTCCGGCCAGTGGCGCGATGCGGGCGATTGGCAAGGAACGGAAGCGATTGAATACGCCCTTTTCCATGTCTTCGCGCAACTGCACGCCAGTCACCACGGTGGCGGTGATAATGGTCTGAACCAAAATGCCGGGGATGATGATAGGCAAGTAAGCTGCGGTGCCCCCGGCAATCGCGCCGCCGAATATGTAGGTGAACATCGGGGTGAACAGAATCGGTTGCAGCACGACGTCGAAGAACTGCTCGGGCGTGCGGCGGAATTTAAGCAGGCCACGGTAGCCCATGGTCAGCGAATTGCGCAGCGTTTGCCCCAAGCTGGTGTAGTTTTTTAACTGGCGCTCGGCGCCAGGAATTATCTGTGTAGTCGCGTTCATGCTGCTACCTCCTCGTTTGCATCACTTTTGGTATCATGTCCGGTTATGGTCAAGAAGACTTCGTCGAGCGTCGGCTTCTGCACGCTGACTTCGCTGAGGTGTATCTTGTGTGACTTCAGCGCCACCAGCAGGTCGGTGACAGCGTCGGCATCGGGCATCGGCGCGGTTATGGAACCGCCTTCGGGCGAGGTGCCGGCCGTGCCGAGCACTTGCTTGACGAACTGCAGGGCTTCGGGTGTCCGCTTGGCGTCTTTGAGCCGTAGCTGCAAGGTCGAGTTGCCGATGGAAGCTTTCAGTTCATCTGGGGTACCTTCGGCCACGACTTTGCCGCGGTCGATGACGGCGATGCGGTCTGCCAACTGGTCGGCCTCGTCGAGATACTGCGTAGTCAGTACGACCGTGGAACCAGTCGAGACCAGGCGGCGGATAGTGTCCCACATCTGCGCGCGGGTACGCGGGTCGAGCCCGGTAGTCGGCTCGTCCAGGAAGATGAGCGGCGGCTGGGCGATAAGGCTGGCAGCCAGGTCCAAGCGCCGCCGCATACCACCGCTGAATTTAGCCAATGGGCGCTTGGCAGCTTCGGTCAGGCCGAATTCTTCGAGCAGTTCGGCGGTCTTCTGCTTGGCGTCAGCTTTGCTCAGACCCAGCAGACGGCTGAAGATGATGAGGTTTTCGGTGGCGCTGAGCGTTTCGTCGACGCTGGCGAACTGGCCGGTGACGCCGATGAGCTGGCGCACAATCTGCGCTTCTTTTTCGACATCGTGCCCGAAAATCTTGGCGCTGCCACCGTCCGATTTCAGGAGGGTGGCGAGCATGTTTATAGTAGTGGTCTTACCCGCGCCGTTCGGGCCCAGTACACCGTAAATCGTTCCCGTCGGGACACGGAGGTCGACACCGTCGACCGCGCGGTTGTCGCCGAAGGTCTTGACCAAGCCGGTGGCTTCGACCGCAAGAGCAGAGGTTTTGGGTTGCTTCATATGCATCCTTAACATTGTTAAATAAAGTAGTACTTACAACTTAACACTGTTAAATTCCAGCGTCAAGTGCTAAAATAACCGCATATGATGAGACGAGACAAATTCGAACGCGACATGGCGAAGCTGGAAGCGGCGCGCTTGCACACGCAGCAAATCATGGCTCGCGAGCAGGAGAAAATCAACCGAAGGTTTGAGCAGATGCAGGAAAAGCTGGAGCGCAAGGCGGGGAAACCGAGTGTCAGCCAGCAGCGGATTATTGAAGCCGCGCTCGAACTGCTCAAGGAAGACGGCCTGGCAAGTATCACGTTACGTAAACTGGCTGCCAAGCTCGACATGCAAGCCCCGGCGCTCTACTGGCACTTCAAAAACAAAGAGGAGCTGGTCGACCACATGGCCGAAGCCATTTTGGAAAAAGAGTTCGTCACGCTGGAACCGCGCACGGACGACGAAACCTGGCAGGATTGGTTGCGTAACCACATGGTACGCCTGCGCCGGGCGATGCTAGCCTACCCCGACGGCGCTCGTGTTGTGGCCGGTGCGCATTTATACCCGGCAGTAACGCTGGCGAAGTCGCTGGAATGCGGGCTTATTTCACTCAGCAGCGCCGGCTTGTCGCTCAAAGAAGCCCGGCAGATAATGACAACCGCTACTACTTATACCTTCGGCTATGTCATCGAAGAGCAGGCTGCACCGACCGACGAAGAAATGGCGCAGTTCGACCTCAGCGAATTCCTGGCGCCGTACCCGCACATGGCGCAGGCGCTTGGCCCTGACGATAGTGACCGCAGCGCCGCAGCCCAGGAACGCGATTACCTCGCTGGTTTGGACTACATCATCCGCGGCAGCGCCGCCGAATAAGCCGGGCAATCCACCTTGGTCCCCATGCACTTTTCTGACGCCAGGGGTGCTCCGCCAGTAGCTTCGCTCCTGCCTCCGCGTGGTGACCCCTGTCTTACGGAAAAGTGCATGGGGGCCAGCAATCCACCCTGTATTCACGCATAGTGACCTAGCAGAGTACCCGCTTTATTAGACCTCTCCCACTACCTCCCCTTACCGAGCCCGTATTCCAGGGCAATCTGCCCGTCCTTTCACTCCAAACCATAGCTACGGCTATGCTTTGCAGCAAAAGAACAACCAGCTTATCCCTGTAATACACGCTCGTTTGCAAGGGAGGTAGTGGGAGAGGTCTATTTGAATGTCACGCCGTAGTGCTTGGTGCCGGCGGTGAGGTACTGGTTGATGGTCGCATCGGTGGGGATGGCCGTGGCTTGGTCGTTCAAGGCAGTTAGCGCGGCGGTCGGGGTGCCATCGTTTTCGATATACGTGCTGCCGGACCACGCTCCGGCTTCGAAGCCGCTGATATTCACGGCGCTGACCATGGCGGCCGAAAACGCAGCCGGTGTTGCATATTTGCCGCTCGAGGTGGCGATGACCGTGCCCGAACCGTTGGCGTAGACATTGCCGGCGATGATTGTCTTGGGGCGCGATGCATCCGCCTGGTGGATGATGGTGCTGAGCGGTATGGTGGCACCGCCGTTCTTCTGAGTTATGCAGACTGCCGTCGCGACGCCGCAATAACCAGCGCCTTTCGGATAGGCGATGATGTTGTTGACCATCATGTCGAGTCGTGGGACCCAGTCCATGGTCGCTTGGTGCGGGTGGACACTGTCGCGGTCACTGCCGTACGAGTTGGCGCAGAGCGGTTGTGACGCGTCGGCACAGCCTGGTTTGGAGCGACTGTCGGTGTAAATGCCGACCGGGTCGGAGCCGCCGATAATGGTGTTGTTTATGAGCTTCAGGCCCGATGAGCCGGCCAGTTTGACCGCCTTGTCGCCGCCCGCCGGACTGACGATGTAGTTGTTCGCGAGCGTCAGGTTATCGGAGATTTCGAAGAACACGGAGCTGCCGAGGTTACCGGTGATGACGTTGTTTGCCACCTGCACGTCGTAGTTGCTCTGGTCGAACCACAGGCCGTGGCTTTTGTTGTCGGTGATGCGGCTGTTCAGAACCTTGGTGTGCTGCGTGCGGCTAGTCTTGATGGCGCCCGATTGCGGCGAGTAGCTGAACTCGCCCCACTGGTTCATGCCGTGTATGTCCACGCTGTCGAACGTCAGGTTGTCGGTGTACGTCGGGTTTACGCCCATCCAGTTGGAGCTCGAGATGGTGACGTTTTTGAACGTCGTGCCGTTGTTCGTGTCGCTGCCGCCCGAAATAGTCACGGCGATGAACGAGGTGTCACTGATGTCGACGTTCTTCAGCAAGGTTTTGTCGGCGCTGCCGTTCAGTTTGATGACGCCGTAGTCACCGGCGCTATTGGAATACCGTGTTACTTTTATGCCTTCGAGTGTCGTGCCGGGTGCCTGGATGCTCATGAAGTTGCGGAGGTTCGAAACTTCTACGTTACCCTTGGCGACATCGCTGGCGGTCATGTATAACCGGCCGCCTTCGACGGCAAACGTGCCGTTCGAAACCGCGCCCTTACCTTGGACTTGCTTGAGCTGGGTATCGCCGACCCAGGCTTGGTCGGGGAACTTGCCGTCACCGGCGCCCGTCAGGTTCTGGCCGCCCGGGAAGTTGATGCCGCTGCCGCTCGTGACCGGCATGGCGGTGTAAGCACGGGATTGCAGCGAGCCTTCGCTGCTCCAGCCGTCCGATGCCTGTGTAGCGCCGTTGAACACCGGCGTTTCGCCAGGATACGCGACAATTCTGACCGGCTTGTTCGTGGCGATGCTGACATTGCCCTGCCGGTAGGTACCGCCACGCACGACGATAGTATCGCCCGAGGCCGCAGTGCTATAAGCTTTCGCCAGTGTAGCATAGGGCGAGCTGGCGGTGCCGTTGCCACTGTCGTTGCCGCTTGTTGCCACATACCGTACGGTGCCGGATAGCCCAGCTATATCATACGAAATCGGCAAATGTGCTCCGGCGGCTGCTTGCCCCGCTCCGGTGCTTCCTGCCGGAGCCGCAGTTCCGGTCGATGATGCAGGCTGGAAGGATTCTACGACCCATTTCGGCGGCGTGCCGATGCCTGTGAAGTGAAAAACGGCCGCATAGGCGCCGGTGCTGAAAAGCAGCGCCGCAGTTATACTGGTTACCACGAAGGCTGCAACTACCACCCTCGCCACTCGCGGCGTGTTAAAGAATAATCGCTGTAAACGACCCATACTGTACTCCTGTACCTCTTACATACATGTTATAGCACTGTAAGCTACAAAAAGCAATACTTTCTCCCATGATTCGTAGCATATGTAAACCGTGCCGCAGCAAATATACTATGCCGGTAGAGAGAATCAGGGTCTTAGCGGGCGAAATAATCGAACGGGGGTTTGGTCATACGATATTCGTGTATATGATAGATTTTGCCACCCTTGTATTGTACGATGCTCGCGCCGTCTAACGATGTCGTTTCGCCGTCTATGGTGCAAGTGAACGACCACTCGAAAAACGCGGTGTCTTGCTTTGCGTCGAAGAAAAACGCATCTATCTTCCAGAGGTCGACCGTACCGGTTCGATACCAGCCCTCGGCCCACTGCCGGACTTCATCCGGCCCGTGATACGTCGGCCCGTGCGATTCGGTTATGAAACAATCGTCTCGCAGCGTGCTCACTATGCCCGGGATATCGGCTGCTACCCAGCCATCGACATACGTTTCGGCTAGTTGCCGGGCGAGTGTTTCGGTCATGCGGGTAGTATAACAGGCTTTGCGAGGCTACTTTCGGCGGATTTGGCGGTGGCGCTGGAGGGCAAGAGTAAACCATAGGCTGGCATTTATGAACGCCATAGTGAACGAATACCAGAGGTGCAGGCTGGCAAGGGCAACAAGTTGCGGCAGGATGAACACGGCGGTCATCAGGCTGGTGGCGACGCGCGGCTTCTGCTTGCCGGCGACCGAAGGTACGAGTGCTATATTGAAGGCACACAAACTTACGGCCAATACGACATCTTGCCAACTATGCATAACAACTATAGTAGCAGATGCTCGTCGGCAAACTTAAAGACATCACCCTCTGAAATGCCGCTAAGATAAGCTAGTCAGTTTCGTTCTGGAGCGGTCTTTCCCAAGAGGAAGCATATCTGGATATGGTGACGAACAAAAGATTGTTCCAGGGCGGAAATGGCAGCTTAGCCGGGGGCAGATCAGAGGGTGATGTCTTTAGTGAGGTTTGACGAACGTCCACCAGTAGCCAAATACGTACAGGCCGCTGACGAGGAAGATGCCGGGCATCAGCCATATTTTGTAGGTGCGCTTGTCGAGGTCGAGGGTGTAGATGAGCGCGGTGGAGATGAGCGCACCAGGGAATATGGGGCAGATAAGCGAGAAAAACTTTAGGCCGTGCTTGTTTATGAAGCCACGTGCTTTCTGGGCTTTTTTGTTGTCATCCCCGGCATCTAGGACCTGTATGACCTTATTACCGATGCGTACTTTCCTAAGCTTTTCCCGGAATTTTTCGTTGGTTATCCGCTCGGCGACGAATATCACGAACAGCGCCGAAAGCAACGAACCCAGGCCGTTCCCGACCCACACTATCCACGGGTTGGGGCTGACAGTAAAGCTGACCGGTATGGACGCACCGCCGATGACGATGCACAAAACGGCAATTTTCAGTATTTGGACGAACATGTAAGCTGATTATACGCGACGTGGCTCAATGATGATAGCGGTGCGTTATGGCGTGTCCTTTGCCGCGCTTGAGCAGGTAAGCGTTGACAGGGTACCCGACCGCGAACGCCGCCACCAAAGACAGGAACCGGCTGAGCCAGTAGACGGGGTGGGTAAGGTTCTTATCCATCGCGCCGGGGATGACGAGTATGAGCAGGTTATCGGCGATGGTCATGGTCAGGATGGACAATGTGTCGGCGGCGAAGACCAACCGCAGCGCCTTACGGAAGGGTACTTTTGCCCGCAGGAGCGGCCACGTCGAAACAGTGTAGCCGGAAACGAACGACAGCACCGCCGCCAGCAGGACCGTTTCGTGCGGCTTGAATCCGAGGTGCGTGCCGATGGTGACGCCGAGCATTTCACCCACGGCACAGCCGAGGAGGCAGTGCAGGGTGGCGCTGAGCGCCATGTTTTTGGGCTTGGTGTGGCTGTGGTGGTCATGATGTTCGTGAGCGTCCATTACCGGCCTCGTATAGTGTGCAGTTCGTAGAGCTGCAATAGTTCTTCTATGGCTGATTGTTGCTTCTTTGTATTGCCGGAGGCCATCTTTTCGGCTACGTGGGTTCGGAGATGGTTCTCCAGGATGAGCTTGTCCAGTGAGGCGAGCGATTTCTGTATGGCCAGGCTCTGGGTGAGGATGTCCATGCAGTACGCGTCGTCTGCAATCTGTTTTTCGAGACCCTTCAGTTGCCCCTGGATGATTCTGGTGCGGTGGAGCGCCCGTCGCTGTATGTCTGCTATCATACGCCTTACGATAATACCCCTAGGGGGTATTTGTAAAGTCCCGGTACTCTCCATGGGCTGAATCGGATGTCGTGAAACGTCCTGAATTCTTACAGACGGGCGAGCGGAGCGGGCGAATAATGCAACCATAAGGTAAGGAGGTGCGGTATGAAAGATTTGCTTTTTGCCATTCTGTTGGGCGGGCTGGGGGCGCTCTTGCTGTTCGCGGGATACCGCTTCGCGCGCGTGCTGTTGGCGCTTTGGGGACTCATAGGCGGGTTCATGGCAGGCTCGGCTATCTTTACCGATTTTTCGGGTGACGCGTTCATCGCTACCACGCTCGGTATACTTACCGGCATCATCGTCGGCGTCGTCTTCGCCGTGCTGGCCTACTTGTACTACAGCGTCGCCGTCGTGTTGCTGACCGCAGGCATAGGCTACGCCATCGGCAGCAGCTTCATAACCGTGTTCGGCATCGACCCCGGGTTCCTTTCGGCGACCATCGGCGTCATAGTCGGCTTGGCGTTTGGCGTTGCTGCGGTTATGTTCCGTGTGCCGAAGGCGCTGCTCATCGCGCTCACTTCGTTCGCCGGGGCCATAACCGCCATCGGTGGCATATTGGTGCTCTTCAACCAGATTCCACTGTCATTCTACGACTTTTCTGCCGCTCGCGTCATAGTGGCTAGTTCGTGGGCGTGGTCGCTTGCCGCGCTGGCTTTGACGGGCCTCGGCATCGTCGCGCAGATTATGCTCGACCAGGAGTACGAGCTCGAAGAATGGATGGCTGGCAGCGACACCACGCACCACCATCACACCCCGACTCCCGGCATCCCCACCTCCACGCACGCCTAGCTTTCTGTGCCTGCAAGCCAAAAAAACACCACACTTCTAGAAGTGTGGTGTTTTGTAATGTATATCTAAGTTTGACATATATCGTTGTTTGATATATTTTTGAGAGTATGAGCAAAGACTATAACCAATTACCCCAGGTAGCTTTCAGTATCCTTTTGGCACTCAGCCTAAAGGAGCGACATGGCTATGAAATCATCAAGCAGATAGAGGACGACAGCAACGGCAAAATAAAGCTCGGCCCCGGTGCGCTATACACTAGCATAAAGCAGCTGCGCGGCAAAAAGCTTATAACGGAAGTCAAGCGCGCCGACGACACCCGCCGCCGCTACTACAAACTCTCGGGCGCTGGCCGCGAAGTGCTGGAAAGCGAGCTCGAGTACTACGAAAACGCGGTGCAGCTCGCCAAAAAACGTCAGATTCTGAGCGGCACCCATGTCTACGGCTAAGCGGCGCAAACAGTTCCCCGTCTACGAGACGTTCCTGCGCTTATATCCCAAAAGCTTTCGCAATGAGTACGGCGAGCAGATGGTACAGACGCTGGCGGACATGCTTGAAGGCAGCGAAAGCAAACACGAACGCACGGCAATCTGGCTCCGCGTGGCGGGTGAACTGCCACTGAGTGTCGCGCATGAAGTAACCAATAATCTAGGAGAAACGACCATGCACAAACTAGCGAAAATTTCGAACAAACAACTACGAATCGGCGGTGCCGTTCTGCTGGCACTACTCCTCGTTGGTATGTGTACCGTCGGCCGCAAGCCGGTGATGGCGGCTACGGCCACCGTGCTGTATCGCAGTGGTGTGCAGCGCACAGTAGAGACGCAGAATAGTGCGCTAGGGAATCCTTTTGAACTCTTCGGCATCAGCACTCCTAAAAGTACTGATAGCTGTACGGTTTCCGCTACCTCCGGTATTAGCACGCAGCTGATGTGTGTCACGACCGTACAGGGCTATACCAAGCTGGGAGAAACCAGTGCAGACCAGCAGCGCAATACCGAAAAGGCACAGACACTTGAATCTGCGTTGCAAAAAGCGGGGTACAAAGCTGGTACTAACGGCGTGACGGTCACGAGCCTGGTGACGGGAATATACGAAGGCAAAGACTGGTCGGCCGACGCGTTTTACCAGAAGGTCATCGGCCAGTACACTTGTACTTACGACATACGCATTGCTTACGCCAACCCATCTCCGAAGGCAGTCGATATGTATCTAGACTGCACCCGTACTAAAGACGTCCTCGGCACTCCTTCGACCGCCGTCTTCCACTCCGACAAAGGCATACAGCTGTAGTATGAGGCGAGACTGCTAAGTCTCGGGGAATCTCCACTACGAGTATGTCGAAACCAGAATTACCACAAAGAATGCGGCATAGTAACCGATTTGCAGAAGTAGTGCGTAGCGGTAGCCGCCTTGATTTTTCAGGGCAATGCCGAGCAGGGTTACCATCGCAGCTAAGGCCGTCCAGGCTACACTACGTTCTAGTGTCGAAAACTGCGATGAGCAGCCAATGATTACGATTAGTGGTAGAAGTGCAACGCCGGATATGGCGGTTAATACTCTGTGAATGACCGTCTTAGTGCCGCCCACTTCGGGAACCCACGTGCATAGTATTTGGAACACGGCAGATACTACGGCTAGCCATAGAAATATGTCGGGCAGGTTGTTTGTCGGCACATACCATTTGGCGAAAAATACTATAAGCATCGGCAGCGTGACTATAAACAGAAGCGAGTAAAATATCTTTGATGCTCGGTTAGTAGCGGCATGTTGGCTAAATGTCATGCGCATACCGCCTTTCCACTTACGTACCGTGAAGGTCAGCCCGGCTATAAGCAATACTATGTCGAAGAGTAGCACGTGCTGCATTGCCCTTAGTATATCGTACTTAATCTATTTAATGCCGTTGCGGTCGGACTTCTACACCAAAGCTTCCACGCTAAACCCTGCGCGCAAGCGCATAACTGGCGTCATCTGCGGGGTTCGCGTAGAGTTGCCGGCCCGACCACCCAGGAAATCCGCTGCATCGCTAAACCTACCCTCCGAACTCGCCCGCGACAAACCCCTCCCCAAAATCCCTCGCAAAGGGTAGAGTCAAACGAGACCTGTAGATTCACTACTACAAACTAAAATGGTTCAGTCAACTAACCCGGAACAAGCGTAAACCGCAAGTATTCGGTGGGGCTGGTAAATAACTCCGGTTGGTTGGCCCTTGCCATCCATTCCCGGCAGAAATCCTCCAGCCGGCGGGTCAGCAGCCGTCCGCCGTAGAGCTTGCGCATGTGCCGTTTCCCGACGCTCCACATGTTCTCGGCATGGTTGGTGTCGGCGTAAT
>JBDHUJ010000001.1:0-59375 GCA_039809105.1 Saccharimonadales bacterium (SeqCode) | reverse complement strand
TACCAGCTGCAACCAAAGAAACCGAGCTTACATTTTACGCGTACTGAGCAACGGCTCCTTGCGGAGCCGTTGCTACTGCCAGCCTAACGGCTTGGGGTTATGTCGAATTGGGGTTAGTTATGTAATTGGGGATTAATTAAACCCAAGTGTGACCGAGTGCCAAGTTTTCAGCCGGCGACTAGGTCGTAGCTGTGGCGTATCAGTGCCTGGACTTCTTCCCATGGGAGCTGGCCGGTGAGATGGCTTCGCCCAATAAGACAAACCTACGGTTTTTCTCATCGCGCCGGGCTCGCCTAGGCGAGTCTCGGGCTGCTCTTTTCCCCTACGCAACAAGCGTATAAGAATGCTGTATTAAAGCCCGCACCTCTTCCCAGGGCAACTGGCCGGTCAGAATAAGCGTGTTCCAGTGTTTCTTGTTCAGATGATAGCCAGGCATGACTGTTTCGTACTTTTCGCGCAGTACGCTCGAGAGTTCGGGGTCGCACTTCAGGCTCAGGTTCACGGGTGCCTTGTCTTCGGCTACTAGCGCGAACATTTTACCTTCAGAAGCCTGTGAGGCATCGCCAATCTTATATACTGCCACTCCTTCGCCGAACGGATAGTCCAAGAATACGTTCGGAAAGCTCAGGAGGTAGGTTTCGACTGTTTTGTGGTCCATGAGTGCTATTGTACCAAAAAAGCCCCTAGGACGTTCCTAGGGGCTTTTGGGAGAGTCTAGCGGCTAGACTTTGCCGAACTTGGCAGCCAGGAGGCTGAAGTCGAGGATGGTGACGCTGCCGTCGCCGTTCACATCGGCCCGAGCGTTGGTTATTGCGCCGCCGCTCTTACCGAAGTTCGCAGCCAGGATGCTGAAGTCGAGGATGGTGACGTGACCGTCCTGGTTGACGTCTTCCGGTATGTAGCTTGAGTTGTTGACGGTAACGTTCACCGTAGCACTCTTGGTGTTGCCGGCTGCGTCACTTGCGGTCGCAGTCAGGGTGTACGAGCCGTTCGTAAGGCTAGTGGTGTTCCAGCTAACCGAATACGGTGCGCTCGGAACGGTACCGATAACCGTAGATCCATACTTGAACTGGACACTCGTAACCCCGACGTTGTCGCTGGCAGTCGCCGAGAAGGTTACGGTACCACTGACGTTACCCGCTGCCGGAGCAGTGATGCTGATAGTCGGAGCCGTCGTATCACCTGCCGGTGCTGAGGTCGTGAAGGTGGCATCCGCCGAAGTTGTCGAGTTACCTGCAGCATCTTTGGAAATGACCTGGTAATGGTACAGCGTGCTGGCGGTCAAGCCCGTCAGGCTGACGCTGTGTGATGTTACCTTGGTACTGTCGAGGGTGGTTGTCGAACCATACGAGGTGGTCGTACCGTACTTGACCTGCGAGTCGGCTGCCTCATTCGTGGTCCAGGTTACGGTCGCACTAGTCTGCGTAATGCTGCTTGACGCGACTGCCGATATGGTCGGCGGTGTCGTATCTGGTACGGTGAAGTTCACCGCACTGCTTGTCGCATTGTTGCCCGCCGCATCGTACGCTTTCGCCGTCAGGACATGTGAACCGACCGTAAAGCTGCCAGGGACAATCGAGTAGGTGTATGGGCTGCTGGTGTTAGTTGCCTTGAGGGTACCATCAACATACCACTCGACTTTCGTTACCCCTACGTCGTCGCTTGCGGAAGCCGTAGCAGTAGTAGTCGATGAGATAGTTGCGTTGTTTGCCGGAGAACTGATAGAAACCGTCGGGTTGGTCGTGTCTGGAGGGTTAGCACAGTTGTCGCCGGTACCGGTAGGAGTACAGGACGTATCTTGCGTAAAGATGACACGGTCGACCATAACGCCATCGTCCTTACCGGCCAGCGTTATAGTGTGGCTACCAGCCGTCAGGGTCATGTTGTTTTTGGTGCTCGTGGAGCCACCGGTGTAGTCTACCCAGGTCCACGTATCGGCAGTCAGTGAAGCACCGCCCACGTTCAAACTACAGTACGTCTGGTCGGCCTGCATGTAGACCGAGTTCTTGGTGCTGTCTGCCGTCTTCAGGCGGGTCCATACGCGGTACGTGCCGTCCGCTGGTATAGAAACAGTGTTCACTACCTGACCTTTGTCGGTCGGTAACGCCGTACAGGCGGCACTCGCTTTACTTGGATGTACCGTCGAAACACCGACGCTTGCAACGGCGACGAGCAGCAATCCGGAGAATATTTGCGTGGTTCGTTGTAAGATACGCATGGCTAGAACTTCCTTTCGTCGTCTTGTGGGGCGATGGTACTGCCCGGGTTCGGTAATGATGGATTCGGTATGCTCTTGAGCTGGTCGGTGTGGTCCGCCGCATCGTCATGTGCGCTGCCGCCCGAAGACTTGCTTGCACCACCACCAGTGACAACTTGCGAGCCCTGCAACACCATCGGCAGGCCAGCAAGCTTGCGCTGACGGTTAATGAAGAAGTATATGCCGACTGCTACCAAGACCAGCACTAGCAGGTACAGCCCATAGCGCGCCCACGGCACGGAAGATTGTGCAAAGTTGTATACGACCGAGAAACTCTGTTGTTCGGCAGTCTGTTTGCCGTCCACGGTGGCCACGTTGTTTACCACCTGGATTTGCTGTTTGTACTCTTTATCGCCAGCAGTGTATACCACGGTGTGGTTGCCCGGAGATACACTCTGGAATACGGCGTACCCGTTCTTGTCGGTCGTTGCCGTTTGCGGGTCGGAATGCAGCGTCACCTTCTTACCGGCAATCGGGTTGCGGTCTTTGTCGAACACCCCGACTTTGACAGGGATACCTTTCATGTCCAGTTCAGCAACTGAACTGGTGGTCACATTGCCGGCTTCATCGGTCGAGACGATGACATACGAGTACGTAACGCCCGGGATGAGATACTGCGAATCGAGCGCTATCTGATGCGACGTCGCCAAACCTGATTGCGGTGTGCTGAGTGAGAGGCTGTTGGCATCAGGGCCATACTTTATATATACCTTGGTCGGTTTGTCGCTCGTGACAGATACGGAAGCTTTAGTATACTCCACGTCCTGGCTCGCGACCTTTAGTACCGGTGCCGTGGCCTTCGTGCCAGCCGAGCTGGAAGATGATGAGGACGAAGAACTACCACTGGTGGATTTCGGAGTAGTCGTCGTGCCGCTACTGCTCTTGGTGCTGCCGGTACTTCCAGTACTCCCAGTGCTTCCAGTACTGCCCGTCGACGGTGCAGTACAGTTCGGGTACGTACCGGTATAGCCTGCCGGACACGTGGGTGTCGCGGGCGCCGTCAGTGTGATAACAACATTAGCGCCGACCGACGGAGAAATAGTAGCGCCGACAAGTGCCGCGTCCTGCTCGGTCAGAGACAATGTCGTGGTGCCGCTGTTCGCCAGGGCCTTGAAGACTACTGTACCCATAAGACTATCGCTGTTCACTGTCGCGTTGAGCATGATGCTCCCCAGAAGAATGTTACCCGACCCTGGCGTTGGATAGTTCAGCGTAAATGGCGAGCCTGCTGTGTCGAAGCTGACATACTGTAGTTTGGTCGCATCGAAGTTGACTTTGACCTGAGCCGAGTCTATGGTCGTACCCGGGTTGACACGAACCGCCACGCGCAGCGTGTCATCTTTCACGACACTTGTTGCGCTCGGCGACATATATATCTGACCGCTCGCTGCCAATACTTTGTTAGTTAGTAAACTCGCCCCCGTTAGACCTACCACAGTAACGACTGTGGTGAGGGTCCAAAATGTTTTTCTCCAGGATTTCATATTTTTTCCGGTTACTTTATTACCCTTACGCTAAACTCTAACAATAACTTTTGCTGCATGCAAGCCCAAAGTACACATATTCCGTCACATTTTAGATATATCTGTGCAAAACATGCAGCGATTACAAATGAACTACTTTATATCTTTTCTAGGAGCCCTTTTCTAGGAGCCCGGCATAGCCGCACCCCTTCATGCACCTCCGTATCATGAGCGCCAGCGAACGAGGCGAAAGCCGAGCTTTAGGGCTGGGAGGGCGAGCCCCTCCCTGAAGAACCGGCCGGCGGAAGTTAGCCCGCAAGTTCCGGAAGCCGCGCCAGATAGTATTGCAGCTCGGCGATACTGGCCTGTATGTCGTCGAAGGCCCGGTGCACTTCTTTTTTCTCGAACTGAACACCATATTTGGCCTGCATCACCACTTTCCAGGCGCTAACATCGAGCATCCGGTAGTGCAGCCGTAGGTCGAGCTCTGGCCACCACTGCTTTATAAAGTTGCGGTCGTTGTGGATGCTGTTCCCTGCCAAAACCGCAGGTTCTGCTCCGAATTGCGCTTCGACGAAGGCTATCAGCTCGGCTTCCACCTGTTGTGAGGGCTTGCCGGTAGCAGTTTTGGCTATGAACTCGTCGCGGTTTTCGGGAAAATCTTTCCACCAGATGTTCTGTGCCATCCGGCCGGCCACGACATCGCGCGGGTGCTGTACTATGGCCTCGTAGTTGGCCAGTGTTTTGAAGTTGGCGTCGGTAATCTCGGCCGCAACTTCTAGGATGACGTCGTTCTGGGCGTCGAGCCCCGTCATCTCCAGGTCAACCCACAGGAATTTGGTCGGTACAGCTTGTTTGTTGATACTTAATCCGCTCATGAAGTGTAGCCTTTCTTTTTCAAATAGTCTCGCGTGGGCGGTGAAAGCTGCACACCCGATATATCCGTCAGCGCTACCCATTGCAGCCTGACAAGTTCTTCGGAAGGACTTTCTCCGATTTCGTGGGCCGGCTTGGGAATGTGTATCTCGAAATCTATAAAATGCATCTTTACCAAAACGCGCTCGCCGGTCTCTTTGAGCGTTTTCTCGCTTTCCCCGTAGGCCCCGTTCTCTGTCATGACGATTTCGTATGGCCGGATGTCCAGGCCAGTCTCTTCCAGGACTTCACGGCAAACCGCCTCTAGCTCCGTTTCGCCCGGCTCGATACCACCCCCTGGTATTACCCATTGGCCGGAATATACGCCGCCCGCCTCTGCTGCGCTCTGTCCTACTAGTAGCTTCCCGTCGCTCGAAAATATAAAAGCGCCGACAATTTCCCGTTCAATCGTCCTCATTGAGTTAGATTATAGCAAGTCTCACCTAGCGGCGGGAAATATATGGGGCTTTGCCGATAGTTTTCGTGCGCTTGAGCTGCTCGAGGAGCGATTCCGCCACCTGTTGCCGGCGGATACTCGCCAGGGGTGATAACGGGTACAGCGTCAACCGCCGGGTTTGCGCACCAAAATTGTTCATTCTGGGCGCTCGCAGCACCGTCCAAGCCAGGCTGCTCTCTGCCAGCATCCGCAAGTGCCGTTCACCGTCAAAGAGTATTTTGCCCGCGAGCGCCTGCATGAGCCCGTGTGTCAACGCGTGTACACCCTCTGGATTTTGGTCGGGCAACAGCGCATCGGCCCCTGTCAGACTGACGATGCGCTTAATTTTCAAGCTCTCCATCTCGGGGATGATGACACTCATACCAGCCGTCAGCACATCCTTCGGCCCCCTGCCCCAGCTCCCCAGACAGCTGATGACCGCCCTACTGCCTTTCAGCGCCTTTTCGACATCTCCCGGATTACGCACGTCGCCCTGTACGACCCGGAGCTTAGGGTGTTCAGGCAGGCGGCTGTGCCGGTGCACAAACGCTACTACCGTACACCCATCTTGGAGCGCCAGCCGCACCACACGCCGCCCTACCTTCCCCGAAGCCCCGAAAACCGTTATCTGCATACTCCTATTATAAACCCGGCCTCCTTGCAGGAAGCCGGGTCACACATAAGTCCCTCTTTTGTTTTTTCCACCTCAGACAAACTCTGAAGCGGCTAGTCTTTGCTTGGTTTCAGCTTCTCGGCGAACCAGACCAGTGTTTCGGCCTGGGTTTTCAGGTTAGCCTGCGGACCGTAGGGGTTTTCTTGCAATTCCGCCTTCAAAATACCTTCGTCGTCGATAGCCTCACCGACACGGTCGGTAAAGAACAGCGCTTGCGGCACCGTAAAGGCACCGGCGCCCGGGATAGCCATGCGCAAGTTAGCCACCGCCTGCGCGCCACCGGTCGAACCGTGCGCCACCAGCGCTACCGGCTTCTTCTCCATCTGGTAGTCAAGGTAGTCTATGGCGTTCTTCAGCACCGCGGAGGTCGAACGGTTGTATTCGGGTGTCACCAGCACATAGCCGTCGAACTCCGCGACCTTGTCGAGCCACTTCTGTACTTCCGGCACAGCCTTTCGCTCGGGATTGTACCGCGGACTGATGGCTTCGTCGAAAAGCGGCATCGGGTAGTCGCGCAGGTCGACGACTTCTACCTCAGCCTGCTCGGCGACGCCTGCGGCTGCCCATTTTGCCAACTTGTCAGTCACACGGCCTTCACGGGTCGCACCGATAACCACAGCGATTTTTGTCATTATATACTCCTTATATCTTTATGGTATACTTTGTATAGTAATGTCTAGTATAGACCCCTTACTATACAAAGTATAGTATTGAGTTCCAGGTATATAATACACCCCATGAGCATCTCGCCCGCCACTAAACAGCCATCTACGCTCGAACCCAAAATCGGGTGTATAGCTAGTGCTATGGAGATTATCGGCAACAAATGGACCGCGCTCATCCTTCGCGACCTCTGCGGCGGCCCCAAGCGCTTCGGCGAGCTCGAAAAGTCGGTCGGCAGCATAAACCCCCGCACGTTATCTCAGCGTCTGGACGACCTCGAACAGCACGGCATCGTCACCAAACAGTCGTACGCCGAAGTCCCCCCACGCATCGAATACACCCTGACCCAAAAAGGCCGAGACCTCGTCCCCGTCCTCAAGCAAATGGCCGCCTGGGGCAACAAGTACTACGACGCCAGCTGCTAGCTAGCCTTCATAAAGAAGTCCCGTGACACCGATTGGTATCGTCTGGGGTTTGTGCCGAATGCCAACTCAACTCCGAGTCCGAAGTGTGCAATCGCTCTGGCGATGTCGGTCTTATAGGGCACCTCTCTCCCAAGTCGTCGTAAGTGGTCGTACGTATAATCACCCAAAAGACAAGCTGGCATGCCAGCGGTTACAAAGCCTCTCGTAAAACTCGCCCTCATCAGATAATCGTGCTCAAGACGTCCACGGGTCGGATTATCAGCAAATTCCTGCGCGCTGTCCACAATAAACCCAGAAAACGTATCGTGCCCTTGTGGTGTAGGCATACGGTTATCGTACGGCTGCAAGAAAGCGCGCAGCGAACCATATGCCAATCCTCGCTCTGCAACTGCGAGGTCATCGACAGGAAGGCTTGCAGGCTCAAACGATAATTCCGATAGCTCTCTCATAATGAGAAGCATTCTAAAACATGTCCACTACTTTGTCGAGAGTTCAGTATCGCCGCTACCCTTAAAGTCGAGGGCGGCGGAATTTATACAGTAGTGCTGGCCGTTCGGCGAAGAATCGTCTGGAAAGAGGTGGCCCAGATGGCTGCCGCAGTTGCTGCACACAACCTCGGTGCGGTGCATGCCCAAAGAATTGTCGTCTTGCAGTTTTACCGCGCCTTTGTCTGCCGCGTCCGAAAACGCCGGCCAGCCGATGAGCCCCGGCGTAGTGGATTCATACTTCGCGCCGCTCTTGAATAATACTTGGCCACAAGCAGCACAGGTGTAATCACCGCTTTCGTTGGTGTTCACATATTTGCCAGTGCCCGGCACTTCCGTCCCCTTTTCGCGCAGCACATGGTACTGCTCCGGCGTCAGCTTCGCCCGCCATTCTTCGTCTGTAAGTTGCTTCATAAAACCAGTATACGCCCCTAAAAGTCACTGGACGGTAATCTAGCCTACATACTTCAATGGAAAGCTGTTAAGAAACGGCTAATTCTGACGTGGGTCGCCATCCAGCTGGGGTTTTATAGCATCATGGAGAGCCGCAGCTCCGAGTTTAGTGTCTACAGCCTCGTGTATATCGTCTTGCTCTCTGCGTACTTCCAGCTCGTAATGCTCGAGAGCTGTTTCCATGTCCTTTCGAGCATCAGGATTACTAACATATAAAAGCAATGAAGCTCTTGCTTGTTTTTCTTCTTCCGAAAAAACCTGACCATGCTCGTTTTTCGGCAACAGTTCCCAGATATCCCAGTCCAACGCCGACCGTATTGCATCTGCTACTTTCGGCGAAGATGCGTTGTCGGCAACAAACGCGGCGAACTCGTCGGGGCTTGGCAATTCATGCTCCAAATAACCCTGTGCTTCACTCAAAACCATATGGTCTTGAGTCATCCGTATCGCTTGCCCTGCTTCGACCGAGCTCGCCCCTTCTATCGCTTCAAAGGGGTCATCGCAGTCGAACCCTTGTTCACCTATACGGAAGCTGAATGCGTCGTACGCCTCCCAATCAGATTCATTTGCGCCTAGGACTTGTGGTATTTTGCGGTCCCACTCGGCCAACACACGCTCTACGCCAGCGGCATGTGTTTTGAGACCCTCCGGATAGAACTCATAGGCTTCTTTTACCTCTTCGTCGTCCTCGCATATACTGAGTTCCTCACTTAGCGAAGGAAAGCCAACTTGCTCATCTAAATCGGCGTGAGCTTCTTCTATTGCATCTTGTAGTGCCTGCTCGTACGTCGTAGGTGTTCGAAAGAGGTTAGCAGGGTCAGGGCCAGGGTTTTGAGGTAGCTTTTGGTTTTCTGTCATGATTAAACATTAGCATAATGTAGCATTAAAGTCAAATATATACTATTTAGAACGAACTAGGCCAAGATAGTACTGACGCCGTTCGGGGCTGAAGTGTTCAATGGCATAGCGCAGGGTCGTCCGCGGCATAGTGGCGGCGTGCTTGTCGAGGAATGCACTCAGCAGGCTATGGTCGACCCGTTTGCCGATTTCGCGGAGCATCCAGCCGACGGCCTTTTGAATCAAGTCGTGTTTGTCGTACAAAAGTTGTTCGGCTATGACGAGCGCTTCGTCTGCCCTGCCTTTTTTGATGTAATCGAATGTAGAAAGCATGGCTATGCGCCGGTCCCACAGCAGTTCAGATGCCGCCAAGCCTTCGAGCACTTCCAGCTTTTCCGGCCGGTTTTCCAGATACGGGCCCACTATGAACTCGGCGCTTGAATCCACCAAGTCCCAGTTGTTTATCCACTTCGTATGCGAAAGATACAGGTCATATATCGCCTTTTTGTTCGCCTCGTCGACGCGCTTGTATTGCCCGACCAAAATGAACAACGCAGTCAGCCGCTCCTCGTGCCACTCGCTCGTCAGCAGCTCGGTTACTTCAGCCAATGAAAGAGCTTTGAATTCCTTGGCAATCGCCCGCTGCTGCGGCACGGTCACCCCTAGGAACTTATCACCCTCAGCATACTCCCCCGGCCCCGCCTTAAAAAACCGCGGCAAAAACACCGCCTTCTCCGGATTTACTGCTGCCCTGAGTTGCTTACGGACATCAGCGACCTGGCTCATTACATCCTTTCGGGAGCGGTGATACCGAGTAGCTCCAGGCCGCTTTTGAGGGTGTCGGCGTAGTGCTGGACGAGGGCTAGGCGCACAGCTTTGCGGTCGTCGCCGATAACGCGGTTGTGCTCGTAGAATTGGTTGAACTTCTGCGCCAGTTCATACAGGTAAGTACAGATGTGATGTGGCATGAGTTCGCTGGTAGCGCGTTCAACTACTTCGTTGTACTCGGTAATTTTCCGTAGCAGCCCTCGCTCCTCAGCCTCTAGCTCTGCGTCATCCTGAACGGAGTGAAGGATCTGTTGAGTAGATTCTTCGCTTTGCTCAGAATGACGGGAATCGGACGCTTTGGCCAAAATGCTGCGGGCACGGGCGTGGGCATACTGGAGGTATGGACCGGAATTGCCTTCCAACGCGATGGATTCCTTGGGGTCATAGACGATGTCGCCGCCAATACGGTTCTTGGCAAAGGCGTATTTTACCGCCGCCAAGATAGTTTCTTCGGATGGGTTCGTGCCAGTTTCTTTGCCAGCCTCGCGGGCGGCATCTAGAATCTCTAGAGCCGTTACGACGTTGCCCTTCCGCGAACTCATCTTGACCCCGCCCTGCAGCTTCACGACACCGTGGGTCATACTCACTGCCCGCTCGACCGCTTCCGGCAAAAACTGTTCGACACTCTTGAACATTACCTGGAAATACTGTGCCTGTTCGTTGGCAGTGATGTAGTACGACTTGTCGTAGTGATAGTCTTGCCATTTGGTCAGCAGCAAGCCGACATCTTTTGCTTCGTAGGTCGGCAAGCCCTCGGAGTTTATAAATACGCGGGTGTGCAAGCCATGGGGCTCGCCTTCGAAGACGATTGCACCATCGCTTTCCTTGTAGACACCTTTTTGCAGCTGTTCGCGCACCGTGCGGACGCCCAGCGGCGTGACTTCGCTTTCAGGGATGAACCGGTCGAACGGCACAACCTGCAGCTGCTGGTACAGCACCGCGAAGTACTCGTAGCTCCATTTCCGGCACGTCCAATATATGCGCGCGAACGGGCTGTCGTGGTCGCCTTCGGCGTGCAGCTGGTAGACCCGCTTGTTTATTGCTATGATTTCGGCTTTCGCAGCCTCATTGCTTTCGTACGCCTCGGTGCCCTTTACATAGCACATACCAAGCCAGCTCGCCCGGTCCGCTTCTGGTATCGCCGCCAGTTTGTCCGGCAATTCGCCCCATAAGTCATGGATGATGCCCCACATACACCGTGCCACATGCAACCCCACGTCGCCACCGTAGTTCAGGCGTACCGGCTTGGCGCCGGCGTTTTCGATAAGTCGGGCGAGTGTATCGCCAACCAACGTAGTATACAAGTGGCCGGCGTGCAGCGGCTTGAACGGGTTCGGGTCGGAGTACTCGACCAGGATTTTCTTGCCCTCGAGCGGTTTGGCCGGTTGAGCATTCAGAACAGAGGTCAGCGCCTTGTCCGTAAGCGTCAGATTCAAGAAACCGGGGCCGGCTATGTCTACACTTTTCACGGTTTCGGCCAACTTTTCACGCAGGCTACCAGCTAGCTGTTCGGCCACCTCGCGAGGATTTTTACCGACTTGCTTCGCTAGTTGCAATGCTACGTTGGTCGCGTAATCGCCGAATTGTTCATCGGGCCGCGTGAGCTCTACGCTTACGTCGGCGCCGAACAAATCTTTCACCGCGGCCGAAACGGCCTGTTCCAATTCTTGTTTCATCCCTGTTAGTATACCAGAGCTCCTCTAGCGTTTGTAGATTTCCCGGCGGTGGCCGATTCTTACGACGACAATCGTAACAATCTGCTGGTTCACGGTGTAAATAATGCGATAGTCCCCGACACGCAACCGATAGCCATCGAAGCCGACCATATGCCGTGATGCTACGGGCCATGGTTCATGTTCAAGCTTATCGACAGCGTTTTTTACGCGTGTACGCGCTGCGGCAGGCAGCTTGCGCAGCTCCTTTTCAGCGCGTTTCTCGAAAATTATCCTATAGGAGGCCATCGGCTTTCAGCTGCCGCTTCACTTCCTCCCACGGAACGAACTCTGGATGTTTCATACGCTTTGCCACCTCCGCAACATCCGTCATATCTTCTATGTACTCTTCAAGCTGGGTATTGATAATCTGCGACAGGCTAGTATTGTCGCGTAGCGCGTAGTATTGCACGCCTTTCTTTACCTGCGGATCCAGATAGATGGTGGTTTTTTCGGTGGTATCACTCATACGTACCATCATAGCGCCATGACGTCATGACGTCAAGACGCCATGCAAACATACCCTTCCCAAATGAGTCACCTTTCCTATTTCAGATTTCACATTTCAATTCTTTTCGCGGGTGGCTTCGCCGATTTGCCAGCCAACTATGTACAGACTGCCGAGCAAGATAAAGAAACTGAGCGTGGTCGTAAGTATGCCGGGATGGCCCAGCGGGTGCACGAGCCGGTCCGTGACGTCAAAGAGGATGCCCGCCGGGTTGATGAGTATATCCCAGCTGTTCCAACGCAGGTCACGCCCCAGGTAAATCGCGAAGCTGCAGGCCAACAAGATGATTGCGACGAGCACCGACGACACCTGGTGCCCTAGCCGGCGCCGCAGCTCGGCGTGCACCACATACAGGCTGCTGAAGCCGATGAGCGCAGCAGTAAAGATGAACGAGGTGAACACTACTACCCCATACAGCAGTTCGGCATTCGGCATTTCTTTGATATGTATGAAGTCGCTTATCATGTAAAACGTGTTGGGCAGCATGATAAGCCAGGCAAACGTCACCAGGGCCGGCAGCCACTGCGACCACAATCGAGTGCGGAGCAACCGCAGCAGAACACCGGTAAGAATCAGCGGAATCCAGGCCAGAAACAAGTTCCATGTCAGGTACCAGTACTGTGTGCTGCTGGTCTTTACTATCTGTACCACCAGGAACATGACACTGACCAGGCTGAGGCCGACCAAACCCAGCACCACCCGTTTTCGTGCGCTTAAGCGCTGTACGTCCATGCTTTGAATTATACCGTAGATGGCCGCGACCAGCAGACAAAGAGTCGGATTGTGCCAGCTCGCAATTTTCAATTTCCAATTTTGCAATTTTCAATCAATGAATCAATGCCACAATTTTCAAATAAGACGCCCTGCCGCAGAAAGTTTGAGAATTGACCATTGAGAATTGAATGAAAATTGTAAATAGGACTTACGCAAAATGGTGCAGTTTCGGATGAAAAGCGAGTACCGGAATGGAGGCGTACTAGCAGTACGGCGGAATGAGGAACGGAAGTTTTCGCCGGAAATGTGCCGTTCCCACGTAAGTCCTGTAAATTGAAAATTACCAGGCTTAGGCTTTGGGGAGAGTAAGACTAAAGACGGCGCCGCCCTTCGGATGGTTGGCGGCGGTCAACGTGGCGTTGTTTGCAGCGGCAATCTGCTGCGCCAGGCTCAGACCGATGCCATGACCGGGCACGCTGTTGCTGCGAGCCTTGTCACCGCGGTACATGCGCTCGAACACACGCGGCAGGTCTGCCTCGGTTATTCCCTTGCCGTGGTCGCGGACCGCCAGGGTGTATTCACCGCCATGCACCACACCGGCCACTTCCACGATGCCGTCTTGGGGGCCGTATTTGACCGCGTTATCGAGCAGGATGTTGATAAGCTGCGTCAGGCTGTCCTTGTCGCCCAGCACGGTCGCCTTGGCGGCGCTGTTTATGAACTTGATGCCAGTAGCGGCCGGCGCCTTGGCGGCATTCGCCATGGCTTCGGCCGCGATGTCCTGAGCCTGGAGCTTCCGGAACTTGAGCTTGGCCGTTTCGTAGCGGCTGAGGTCAAGCAGACTGGTGGTGAGCCGCTCCAAGCGTGAAACTTCCTCCAGGTTGCTGCTTATCTGGTCGCGGACCTCCTGGTCACTGAACGCCTTCTGCCGCAGGAAAATCTCGTTCTCCAGGCGCATGCTGGCCAGCGGCGTACGCAATTCGTGACTGGCGTCGCTGGTAAATCGCTTCTGCTGTTCGTGTGCATCCTGAATCGGCTTGAGCGTCCGGCCGGCATACCAGTAGCTGACGAACGCGCCGATGACAAATACCAGCAGATTGAGCAGCACGAATTCACGCGTCAGGCGAGTCTGGGTATCGGCCGCCTGTTCGTCTTGCAGGCGGGCGAAGTTCTGGGCTGGCGGCGGCATGTCGTTGCCCTGGAACGAGCGCTTGGTCCAGTACTGTTGGCCAAGCTGTTGGACGGCGCCGCGCTGCGCGTCGTTGGCGCGGTTGAATTCGGCTTGCACGAAGGCGCGCAGGCCGAAGGTCAGCACCAGACTGAACGCCAACAAGGCCGCCAGATAGAACAAGGTAAGCTTTAACCGAGCCGACTCAAACACCTAAATTGCCTCCCTGGGACATGCGTAGAATGGTGCAGTCTGGGATGAAAAGCGAGCACCGGAATGGAGGCGTACTAGATAGTACGACGGAATGAGGAGCGGAGCTTTTCGCCCAGTAATGTGCCGTTCTACGCATGTCCTTGCTAATCTACACTATACCCGAAGCCACGGACAGTCCGGACAATATTTTCACCGCCCGGCTTATCCACCTTCTTGCGTAAGTTCGCCACAAACGTCTCAACAGTGTTGTGCTGCACGCGGTCTTCGTCCGCCCAGACGTGGTCCAGCAGCTGGTCCTTGCTGAGCACTTCGCCGCGCCGGGCAGCGAGGTATTCGAGCAACTGGAATTCTTTGGCGGTCAGATGCACCGGCTTGCCGCCTTTTTTGACGGTTTTGGAAACACTGTCGAGCGTTACGTCTTTTATGGTGTAGCTGGCACCGCTCCCGCCCGTCGGGCGGCGGAGCAGTGCACGGATGCGTGCCAGCAGTTCGTCGTAGGCGAAGGGTTTTGGCAAATAATCGTCAGCACCCGTGTCGAGACCTTTCACGCGGTCGCCGATGGTGCCACGAGCCGTCAGCATCAGCACCGGCATGTGCTTGCCCTGTTCGTGCCAGAGCGTTATCAGGCCCGGGCCGTCGTATGTGCCGGGTATCATCCAGTCCAGGAGCACCAGGTCGTATTCGGTCGTACTGGCCAGGGTTTCGGCCATGTCGCCGTCGTTCGCCACATCCACCACGTAGCCTTCGGCGCTGAGGCCCTTTTGCAGGCTGGCTGCGATTTTTGCTTCGTCTTCGACAACGAGTAGTTTCATATGAGTCCCTTGTTTACTGCTTCTAGTCTACTGTGCTTGGCTGGAGAAATGCTGCAGTATTGGTTACAGGTTACGGCATTCACGGGTGTTTGTCATCCCAGCTTCCGCTGGTCTGACGAGTCTGGGTACGCCCGGACGTTTTTGGTCTGAGCGTTGGCTGCATGTCCGGGAACGGGGATGAGTAAGAAGCCTGTAGACGGCTCCACACTGCGTGTGTCTTCCAGCGTAGGACGTTCATAGTCTGACAGGGAAACCCGCGGGTTTCCCTACGCTCGGTAGCCGCTTTGCGTTGCAGCGGCTAGCCGGGCTACCCTTCCGGACTGCAGACCGGGAGTCAGAGACAGGCTCGCTAGTCGCGAGCCGCAATGCTTTTGGTTTGTGGTAGCTTCTGGGCTTTTCTGAGAACTGAGAACTATCCGACTGAGAACTTGTCTACTCGCCGCGTTCTTTGCGGCGCTGCTCGGGAGTTTCGTCGGGGCGGGCGTAGTCATCTTCCAAACGATACGTCGTGCCGGCTTCGGGGGTTGAGACTTCTATGATGTCGGCATCGGTGATGCCCTTTAACCGGTGTTTCTGGCCGATTTTGGTGCTGTAGCCCCACCCCGGCCGCAACTCGGTCTCGACCAGTTGGCCAGATTCGTCCTCCCATATCACCGCCGCCCGGCCGCTCATAAGGAACCAGCTTTCCTGCTTCGTGTCGTGCACCTGCAAACTCAACCGCGCGCCGGCGTTCACATGCAGCAGTTTACCGATGTACGGCGCGTCGGCCCGCACCCAGTGCAGCTCGTAGCCCCAGGGTTTTTCCACCCGTCGCACGTACGGGTTTGTATCGAAGCTTTTCGGGTCGTACACCGGAGGAGTGGTATCTGCCATAGCTATTTCGCCAGCTCTTTCTTCAACTTTTCTATCAGGTCGACCGGCGTTGGGTTTATGTTCCCCAAAATTGCCAGGTACATACTCGCGAAATCACCCAGTGCAATCAGCTGCATCGTTTGCTCCAGCAGACTCTTGCCGGCCGCCTCGACCACGAACGGCGCCGGCCGGAGACCCGAAAGCAGCTTATCCGAGATTTCGAAACGCTTCTGGATGCGCGGGTGCTCGAGCCCGCTGCGGAGCTCGACAACGGCATACGGCTTCTGTTCCGGCTGCCGTGTCCAGCCCATGAATTCGTTGTGGTTGAATTCGGGAAACTGGTTCCACCAGGCGACGTGTTTGGCGTTTTCGTTGCAGCTGATTTTCCACTTGTAAGCCACGGGTGCGAGCCTGGGACCGGCATACACTACCACAGACTTGCCCATCATCTCGAGCGCCAGTTGCTTGGCCTGGTTCTGCGCCGTGGGCTTGGCCGGCACGTACTGGGCGATGTGGTCCGGCAATGCCCCGGCGGCAGCCTCGAGCACCGGCAGGAATGCATCCTGAAGTGGCGTGGCGTTAAAAATTTCCGCCAGCGCCCGGTACTGGAACCCGAAGGTAAAGCGCGGCTGGTACTGGCCGGGGAGCTGAATAAACGGCAGTTTGTGCTTTTCGGCCAGTGCAAGCAGCGTACCGCCCGAGGCCACCACGACTATCATCGGCCGCGGGTACGGCCGTTCGTCGTCAAGCGCCTGCTCGAGCACGCTCACCGTCTCTTCGGTGTTGCCCGAGTAGCTCGAACAGATAAGCAAAGTATTCGCATCGGCCCAATCCGGCAAGTCGTAGTCCTGTACGATTTCGAACGGCACTTGGAGCCCCGGCGAAACCTTGTACGCTTTGGCAGCCAGCGCCGAACCACCCATACCGGCTACTACGACGCTATGAATCGGCTGGCTCGGCTCCCAGGCAAAACCGAACTGGTGCCGGTACTGCTCCGCCTGCTTTTCGGCGACGCCGAGTGCGTCCCCAGGGTCACGTTCGTGGATTTTCTTGAGGTCATCGAGCATATATCTTCATCCCCCTATTGCTTATCGGCAAACTTTGGTACTATATTCCTATTGTAATTTGGAATTTGTGATTTGGGAATCGCGGCTTCGGCCGCTTAGGGGGAACACATGTTGTTTGGGCACCAAGATAACGCACGACTTGCCAACGCCGGCACCGGCACTAACACCAGGAGCAACGATATGACAACGACGTTTGCCAACAAAGCGCCGGATATCGACCCGTCGGGCACCGCTGGCCTGCCTTCTATTCCGGACAATTTCGAGGCCGATGGGCCTTCAGACGGCCAGAACTCCGCGCTGAACCAAGACGCCGTCACTGTCGTTACCCCTCAGACAACACCGGCCGCCGACGACACACCCACCGATACCAGCACCGATGACAGCACGCCGGCTACGGACACCCCCGCCCCTTCTACCACCAAGCCGTTCGACGCCGACCTGCTTTCCCTGAAACAGCAGGCTCTTTCCCAGCTCGAGCCACTGGTGGACAAGCTCGACCAGACTCCCGAAGAAAAATTCCGCACCACCATGATGCTCATCCAGGGCGCCGACAACCAGGCGCTTATAAAAACCGCGTACGAAGCCGCCCAGCAGATTACCGACGAAAAGGCCAAAGCGCAGGCGCTCCTCGATGTCGTCAACGAAATCAACTACTTCGCCCAAAAGAGCAAAACAGACTAGCCAGCATGTTTCGCGTAACATGGAACATGTAGCAGAGATGTAGCATGTATCGGGTATCGGGTTCGGAACCATGATACATGAAACATCTTTGAAACATGCTCACTGAAACATGCAACATCACTCCAAGGCTCTATAATGAAGCACATGCACGTCCCACTGAAACGCGTCAACGATATACTACTGGCGCTCATCGTCATCATAAACGGGTACATAATCTTGGCGCCGCAGCTGCCGAAGCTGGAGTATTGGTGGCGCTCGAACCATACCGCGACGCAGAAAAGCCTGCGTGCACAGGTTCACGCACCGGCCAAAGAAACACCACAAAACCAGCCGAACACGCTTATCGTACCTTCGATGCTGCTGAAGACGCCCATCTTGGAAGCGCCGGTCAAGGACACGTACAAGGTGCTCGACAAGGGCATCTGGCGCTGGCCGCTCGGCAGCACCCCCGACAAAGGCGGCAATACGGTGCTAGTGGGCCACCGGTTCACCTACACGAACCCGAAAGGTATTTTTTACTACATGGATAAGGTGCAGGTCGGCGACGAAATCGGCATCGTGTGGAGCAACCAGCAGTATGCGTACAAGGTGACGAGCGTCCGCGAGGTTCCGCCCACCGAAACGTCCATCACCGACCAGACCACCGACGCCCGCCTGACCATGTACACCTGTACCCCGCTGTGGAACCCTAAGAACCGCCTGGTAGTGGTTGCCGAAAAGGAGACAAACTAGTGAGCGAAAAAACCAAATTCTGGATACTGCTCGGTCTCCTGGTTGTTAGCCTGGGCCTGCTCATCTGGCTCAACCACACTTCCAACCAGTTCCTTGGGTAGAATGGATTCCCGCGTTCGCGGGAATGACAGTGATAGTGAACTAGCTATTCGGCAGATTCGGCCAGAGGAGAAACGGACCGCTTCCGCTTCCAAACGCGGACAACCATGGCTACCAGCAACACAGTCGCCGCGAGCGCCACAATAGCAGCCACCGCGATACCCGTGTTGGCAAGTGCCGACGACCCGCCAGCCGCAGCACTCCCGCCAGCCCCCGTCGAGGTCGAAGTAGCGCTATTATACTCGCCCAAGTTGTACGTGCTTGACCCGTAGGTGGCTGCGAATAAAAGTGTGTACTGTGCCATGTCGCTGTTCCTTTTTATCGTTAATTTTACTATTTATTGTTGACTTCCTGTATTTATGATATCATCATGTTAGCCATTAGCAATAAGAAAAGCGAGGGTAAGTAGGTATGGTAACAAATTTCGCAATCTTGGGCGACTTGTCGACACCGGGTTTGCTCATCATTTTAGCTATCGTCGTCCTGTTGTTCGGTGCAAAGAAATTGCCTGAACTGTCAAAAAGCGTCGGTCAATCCGCACGCGAACTACGCAAGGGACTAAATAGCGATGAGGACGACAAAAAGAAAGCCGGCAACGAAACTAGCCAAAGCTAGTCGTCCGGCCAACACAAAAGCTCCTCTAAGCGAACATTTACGGGAACTGAAACGGCGGCTAGTATATGTCGCCGTTTCTATTATCGCTTGGAGCGCAGCAGCCTATGGGGTGGAACAGCAACTCATAGATATTTTGTTGCGCCCCAGCCACGGCCAGCAGTTCGTCTACACTTCGCCGATGGGCGGCGTGAATTTCCTCTTCAGTGTCTGTCTGTTCGTGGGCATCGCACTGAGCGTACCCGTCATCGTATACAACGCGCTGAAGTTCCTGTTCCCACTCATGCGTCAGACGACGATGAAGTTTATCTACATCTGCAGTACCGTTTCGGGACTGCTTGCCATCGCCGGCATATTGTTCGGCTACTTCGCAGGCCTGCCGGCCGCTCTGCATTTCCTCTTCCACCAGCAGTTCCATAGCAACCAGGTCGAAGCGATGATAAGCATCCAGTCGTACTTCAGCTTCGTCACCGCATACATGGTCGGCGCGGCTATAATGTTCCAGCTGCCACTTATACTCGTTATCATCAACCGCATAAAGCCGCTCTCGCCGAAGACCATGTTCAAAGCGGAACGGGCGGTGATAGTTTTTGCGTTTATCGCAGCGTTCATAATGAACCCCACGCCGAACATCGTCGACCAGCTGCTGGTCGTCATCCCCATTATCATCATGTACCAGATGGGCATCGGCATCGTCTGGCTTATAAACCGCCGCAACGCCCAAATGCGCTATAGCAGCCTGTTCCAGGCCGATGCCGCCAAACAGGCCGAGCGCGAACGCCAGCGTGCCAGCGCAGAGCCATTGCTGGGCCGTCCGTCGCCAGCCTCGGTGCTTCTGCCGCTCCGGCCGCAGCTCGAACTGGTACCCATCCCCGCCTCTGGCGGTGTGGAGCCCGTAGGAGTGCCGGAAGAAAGCAACACGACAGCCAGCAACAGCTTGCCAACTCCCGAGCGCACCTACGCGCGCCAACCAGTGGCAATGGAACGCGGCGACTACAATACCATTCCGGTCCGAGTCGGGTAGTAGTATTTTTTGCTACACCTGGGGAATATCTGTTGACAGCTTATATGCTTATGATTACAATCTAGTTTGTAAATTACAAAATAAAAAGGCAAATGAACATGAATCAGCAAGTCTCGCAGCACGTGTCAAACCTCATGCAAAAGGAAGTCAGCCGCAAGGAGTTCCTGGGTATGTCAGGTCTGGCCGTCGCGTCGATTTTTGGCTTTGGTACCGCCATAAAGCTGTTCACCGGCAAATCGCTTACGGGCAGTGCCGCTAAACAGGGTGGGCGGGGCTACGGCTCTTCGGCGTATGGTGGATAGTAAACGCGTACGGACACGCTCCGGCATAGTCCTCTACCAGCTCCGCCTCCCCCTTCCGTAATGAGAGAACCGAGATAGGTTACTGCACCCCAGCAAGAATCCTCTCTTGCCGGGGACCCCGCCTCTCATTACGCGGAGTGCCGAAATAAATTCGTCACTCCGGCTGCTCTTTCCTGCGGGAAGTTATAAAAATATCCTCGGACTAAATCCAAGGATATTTTTATTTAACAATGGCCGCCAGGCCATACAGCTTCCTTGCGGGGCATTCGGAAGGAGCCCGGCTGCGATGTTCGTGAAACCGACAACTCGTCCGAGGCGTTAGCCGAAGGATCCGTTTTGACTGTCCGACGGTCGCCGCGGCGACCTAGTTGTCAAAACGGTTGTCGGGCTTCACAACAACGCACCGAGCGACTGGAGCCTGCCCCGGGAGTTTTGGACACTTCTCCACCCCGCGAAACAAGTTTCGCGGGGACCCCGGTTTTGCGATTCAAAAGTGTCATGGGGTTTAGAGGAAAATTCATTCCCACTTATGGAGGAGTGGCAGAGATTGGCTACATGCCCATCATGCCGCCACCCATGTCGGGAGCAGCTGCGGTCTTGGGCTCGGGGACTTCGACAACGAGTGCGCCCATGGTCATGCTTGTGCCAGCGATGGAGGTGGCGTTCTGGACGGCCTGTTTGGTTACGGCGACAGGGTCAACGACACCGGCAGCCTTGAGGTCGACGAGCTTCGACGGGTCGTTTACGTTCACACCCTGCCCCGCCTTGGCTTTCTTAACCTGCGGCAGCCATTCGTCAGCATTCAAGCCACTGTTGGTCATCAAGATGCGGAACGGCTGTTCCAGGGCCTTTACGAGCAGCCCACGGCCTGCGGCCACCGAACCGTCTTTGTCGTCTGTAGAAACAGCACCAGCCAGGTTCACGAGCGTCACACCGCCACCAGGGACAATACCTTCGGCCAGAGCAGCCTTCACGGCAGCCACAGCGTCATCCACGCGGTACTTCTTTTCCTCGATTTCGGTTTCGGTAGCACCACCGACTTTTATCACAGCGACTTTGCCGGAGAGAGCGGCGCGGCGCTTTTCGTAGTTTTCTTTGTCGTATTCACTGCTAGCAGCGTCCGCCTGGGCAGCAATTTGCTTCATACGGGTATTTACCTCGGCAGTCGTGCCAGCACCCTCGATGATGGTCGTTTCGTCTTTGGTCACGATAACTTTGCGGGCCGTACCTACGACGTCGAGCTCGACGTTTTCGAACGTCATGCCACGGTCGTCGGTAATCACCTGCGCACCAGTTAAGATGGCGATGTCTTCGAGCATTTCCTTGTGGCGGTCACCGAAAGCTGGAGCCTTTACGGCTACGGTATTGAACACGCCCTTCAGGCGGTTCAGAATCAGCGTACCTAGAGCTTCACCCTCGACTTCGTCGGCAATGAGAATCAGGTCTTTCTTGCCAGCCTGCGCCAGTTTTTCGAGAATCGGTAGCAGTTCCTGCACCGAAGAGACTTTCTTGTCGGTGATGACGATGGCCGGCTTGCTGTACACAGCCTCCATACGACCGGTGTCGGTCACCATGTACGGGCTCACGAAACCGCGGTCAAAGGTAAAGCCTTCCACCACTTCGCTTTCCAGCGTCAGGCCCTTACCTTCTTCTACCGTCACCACGCCGTCGCGGCCGACTTTTTCGATAACTTCAGAAATAAGCTTGCCGATGGCGCTATCACCAGCCGAAATGGTAGCGACCTCTGCAACTCGTTTCTTGTTACCCTGAATGTCCTCGGCCAAGCCGTCGAGTTGCTTTTCGACCTCGAGAGCCGCAGCTTCCAGGCCTTTGCGCAGCAACATCGGGTTGTGGCCAGCGGCGATGAGCTTGTTGGCCTCGTTCAGAATGTGGTACGTCAGTACCGTTACAGTGGTCGTGCCGTCACCAGCCACGTCGTTCATCTTGTTGGCAGCTTGTTTTATCAGTTCCGCGCCGACTTTGTAGCCCAAAGTCTCGTCATCGACATCGGCAATCTCAACACCTTTTGCCACCGTTACGCCGTCGTGCGTCACCGTGGGTGCGCCGAACGACTTAGAGATGACCACATTGCGGCCCTTCGGCCCCATAGTCGTCTTGACTGCTTCGTATAAAATCCGTGCGCCTTCTAGCACCCTGCGGCGCGCATCATCATCGTAAAAAACTTTCTTACTCATAAAACCTCCGATTTTAGATTATCGATGTTCGATTATAGAATCTGTCGCTCCGGAAATCGGAAATCTATAATCGATAATCGGTTACTTGACTGTCGCTATGACATCTTCTTCTTTAACGATAATGTAGTCGGTGCCTTCGACTTTGATGTCAGTCTGGCTATACCCCTTAAAGATAATCTGGTCACCGACCTTCACGTCTTTGACCTTGGCGCCGACAGCCACCACCTTGACCACCTTCGGCTTTTCCTGTGCCCCACCAGGTATGTACAGCCCGCTTTTGGTCTTTGTTTCGGCCTCGAGCGGCTGCGCCACGATGTTTTCGCCGAGCGGCTGAATAGGTACGCTCATATAAATCCTCCCTTGTCACCTTTACATCTTACGAGAAGCATTAGCAGTAAAGTCCCACGAGTGCTAACGCATCAGCACTCACTATACGCGAGTGCCAACTCCCCCGTCAAGAGTGTTGATTGTACATATCGACAGCCCTACCGAAACCCTCTGCGATATCTCCGGGGGTAATGGGCATAGTGGCAGGAAGCCGCTTATCGAGTCGCTTGGCACTCCGTACTATGCCGCGGCTGTAGCTTTCAAAAGCCAGCCTGTGCGTGGCAGTATTTCCCATTATATCCACGATGACATCGTCTCTTTCGCCGAAACCAATACAATTGCCCAGAAATGTGTCAATATCTTCCATGAGTTGCTCTCGCGTAGAGGAATCGTAAACAAAATCGCCTTTTCCGTCCCGTGGCAATAGTGTCGTTTCCTCCAGGTCAATGTACCGGAAACGCTTCCGGTCAACAGCAAGGTTCTTGGGCTGCGCATCGCCATGAATTGCACCGACACCTGCCAGTAGTCCGATGCCGTACATACATATACCGAACGCCTTATATATCTTTTCCGGTGTTACCGATCGGGCGCTCCCACCTGTTGCCCAATAAAGGTTATCGTAGCTCTGAACCGGGTGGTCATACACGGTAACCAGTTGAGGCACATCGTCGATGTCCCTCCAGATACCAAGTGGTATATACGCCCGTTCATCGGCACTTACACTGTTAAGATAGTTATTCGCGGCCCATTCATTTATCAACCCTTTATCACCTGTCATGACCATTGGTTTTACGGCCACCTCTTCCGGTAAGTCCATAGTCACTTCTGTCCCGACCACGAGTTGGCCAAAATAGACGTGGTTGCCACTTCGTTCGCGGCCGCGGCCAAAATCATCTTGCCCGACAAAGTCAGCTCGCGCATCTCCGTTCTGGGCCACGCCACCGAGGGCCATAACATATTGCATACTATCAAGAGCCAGAGAACCGGGTTGTACGTTTTTAATCAGAGCCGTAAAGCGACTAGTCGCTTCGGTACTTAGGTCTTCGAGCGTTATAAGGGGCATCTCCTCAAACGAGGCTGGCTCTATAGTTTGAATTTCGCCGTCGAGGTAAATCATGATGGGCTCAGTAATGTATGGTATGGGTTCACAGCCATATCGGTATATCACCTCTGTTGACTGTGAATTATCTCACAATTATACACCTCTCAAAATATATTTCAAGTACTTTTTTGGGCATTTTGTCAACTCCCGCACGCCCTCCTTATTCTCCCGTGCAAATTTTCGGATTTGGTCCGGCCGGACGTTTTTCGAAAATTCGCACGCTAAAGCTAGTACTACCCCTGTTTGCATAGTGTTGTATACTGGAAACTAATGTCCCTGACACTCAACCAGAAAGTCATCGTTTCCGGGGTCGACTACTTTAACGACACCGCCGCTATAAATCCCTTTATGGACGCCCAGGTGCCTGTAGACCGGGCCGTAGCCACCGAAGAGCATCTCGCCATTCGACATGCCTTCGAAGCTGCCGGCATGGCAGTCCACCAGGTTAAACCGCCGCAAGACTGCCAAGATGGCGTCTACACCGCCAACTGGGGTTTGGAGCGAAACGGCACGGTAGTACTTGCTCGCCTGCCCAATGCCCGCACCGGTGAAGAAGCTTACGCCCAGTCCGTCTTCGAATCGTTCGGGAAAAAAGTTATGAAAGTACCTGGCGACCTCCGTTTCTCCGGCCAGGGCGATGCACTGCCGTGCGGCAACTACCTCTTTTGCGGCCAAACTTACCGCAGCGACCCAGAAGCTCAGGCATTCGCCGCCGAAACCCTCGGCTACCAGCGTATACAGCTACAAACCATCCCTCAGCTGGACGCTAGCGGTACACCGGTTATAAACAGCTACTCCGGCTGGCCAGACAGCTTTTTCTACGATATAGACCTGGCCCTCGCCATCCTCAAACCGCCGGTTGACGGACAAAAAGGCCTCATCGCCTGGTGTCCCGAAGCGTTCGTGCCCGAAAGCCAGGCCTTGCTCCGCGCCTTCGACGGTGTCGAGAAAATAGAAGTCAGCCTCCAGGAAGCCACCAAAGCCTACGCCTGCAACCTCGTTTCCACCGGTGAAACAGTCATCATGAACCAAGGCGCGCCAGAGCTGCAGCAAGCCATCGAAGCCCACGGCCTCAAAACCGTCCTGCTCAGCAACCCCGAACTCGCCAAAGGCGGCGGCTCCATCCGCTGCACTTCTGTCTGCATAAGTAGCTCGTAGTTAGACGGCCATCGTACCTCCTTGTCTGCCCTCTAGGTAAAATATCTGACCCACACTCACTTTTTTGTAAGACATGGGTCGCCCCGCGGAGGCAGGAGCGATAGCGACTGGCAGAGCACCCCTGGTGTCAGAATAGTGAGTGTGGGTCAGGTAAAATATGCCAGTACCAGCTACGCTACCCAGAAAGCAACCTAAAACATACCAAATACATACCAAGCGTACATACCAAGTTGGTACGTACATTGACTATGTTAATCTGTTATGCTATGCTTACCCTCATGGAATTCTTTCGTATTTCCGAACCCGACCTTCAAAAAGTACATTCTTCTGATTTGTATGAGCGCTTCTTTGAGAATCAGCGAGAGTTCAATACATATCTCAAGCAGATTACCCACCCTAAATACCTGTCCTGGGAGAAAGCTCGATTTATTACGCCGCCAAAAGGTTTCAATAGCGAAGAGGCCTGGGTGCTTGGTCGCGAATTTAGAACCATTAACGCCCAACCCGTGCCAGTACGAACACCTGAGGGCGATCACTTTCGATGGGCCCGGCTGCCCTACGTCGATAAGTATTTAAACGAATTCGACTTATACATGGGTGGTGGCCAAATTTTTAGCAACAAAGTGCAGCTCAGCGCCAGCGAGCATCAGACCTACATGACGCGTGGCATCATTGAAGAGTCAATCGCCTCTAGCCAACTGGAAGGTGCCAGTGTTACCCGTAAAGACGCCAAGAATATGATTGCCGAGAACCGTACTCCACGCGATAAGTCAGAGTGGATGACGCTCAACAACTATCGCATGATGGTCAAAACCACCGAAGTTTACAAAGATGTACCTCTAAGCCGTGAATTATTGCTCGAAATGCACCAGATAGTAGCAGCCCACACCATGGACGAGAATGATATTGGCCGGTGGCGACGTGACGACGACAATGTTACGCTCGGTCCCGAACTTGACCCACGCACCACTTACATCCCCCCACCAGAATCATTCCTCACACCCGAACTCGACCGCCTCATCGCCTTCGCGAATGACGAGCAAGAAGAGCACTTCTTACACCCCATTATCAAGGCAATTGTGCTGCATTTCTGGATTGGCTATTTGCACCCCTTTGCTGACGGCAACGGCCGCATCGCCCGTGCTATTTTTTACTGGTACCTCCTAAAAAAAGGTTACTGGCTAGCCACCTACGTGCCGATTTCAACGGTTATTAAGCGAGCACCGATTCAGTACAGCGACGCCTACATCTATAGCGAGCAAGACCACAGCGACTTCACCTACTTTTTGGACTACCACATGCAAAAGATAAAGACCGCCTTAGATGATTTCTTAAAATACGTCCAAAAGCAAGACGATGAGAACCGGTCGGTTGACCAGCTCCTGACCACTCGCGCGCGACTCAACGACCGCCAAAAGCAGGTCATGCACTACTTGTTGTCTGACCCGCATCACCGAGTAAGCGCCAAGTCACACGCTGGACTAAACAGTATCAGCAATAACACCGCCCAACTGGATCTCAAAGAGCTACAGAAGCATAAACTTGTCTACCCATTACGTAGTGGTAAGTTTGTCTACTATTACGCCCGGTCAGTCAAATAACATACCAAGTTTATTATGCTACTTGGTATGTATTTGGTATGTTACTTGGTTTGGTTAGCGCGGAGGGCTTTGCGGGCAGTGGCGACTTCGTCCCAGGGGAATTCTACGACGCGGTCGGGGTTGTGGTCGTCCTGCTGCAAGTGACGGAGTTCGGCCGCCCGTGGACCGTTACGTAAGATATCTTTTTCGTGACCTTTGCCCAGGAGCAACACCGTATCTTCGGCGGCATGCGCCCGACCGAGGGCGAAGGCGATTGCTTCGGTGCGGTCATGCACCAGGAAGAGGTTCTGCTCGCGGACCTTGCCGGCTTCTTCGGCTGCGGTGGCAATCTGCTCCATAATTTCCTGGCCGTCCATGTCACGGTCGTCTTCTTCGGTTACCACAATCTCATCGGCGTATTCGGCCGCCAACCGGCCCTGTACTGCCCGTTTGGCCTCGTCGCGCCGCCCAGCAGACCCGAACAGCACGATGAGCTTGCCCTTTACGACCGGCCGCAGGTCCTTAAAAAGCTTCTCAAAGCTGTCTGGCGTGTGCGCGTAGTCTACGATGACGCTAAACGCCTGCCCTTCGTCAATCGTGGCCATACGGCCCTCTACGCCCTCCAGGGCGGCAATCCCCTGCTCTATCTGCTCTTTACTGAGTCCCACGGCCCGGCCGACGCACACCGCCGCCAGCGTATTGTATACATTGAACTTGCCCGGAATGTTGCTGTGTATCTGATATGTTTCCTGAGATTCTTCGCGTTGCTCAGAATGACCAGTTTCCGAACTGTCACCAGACGAACTCTGCCCCCCGCCTGTCTGGCCGACAGGACGGACAGGTCTGCCCTCTGCCCTCTGCCCTACCACCGCGGTGTAGTCCACGCCCGTCGCGCTCAACTGGACGTTTATGGCCTGCACGTCGCCGGCGTCTATCCCGTACAGCATGCTGTGCACGGTTTCCGCAGCAAAGCTCGCGCCGTTCTGGTCGTCGGCGTTAGCGATTCCCATTTGCAGACCTTTTTTGTTCTTTTGAGCCAGCTTGAACATTTTTTGTTTGGCCGCCACGTAGCGTTCGAACGTCTTGTGGTAGTCGAGGTGTTCGTGCGTGATGTTCGTCATGACCGCCACGCTGTATGGTACGCCCCACACCCGGTTCTGCGCCAGTGCGTGGCTGGTAGTTTCCATGACCACCCATTCGACACCCTGCTCTTTCATCCATTTCAGCCGCTTCATAAGCGTCCGGCTGTCGACCGTTGTCATGTGCTGTACCTGTTGCCGGATGTCGTTGCCGACGCCGTACGCCACCGTGCTCATAAGCCCCACTTTAAGACCCGCCTCTGTTAACATGCGGTGTACAAAAAATGTGGTCGTAGTTTTGCCATTGGTACCGGTTATGCCGATGACTTTCATCCCCCGGCCCGGGAAGCCGTATACGACGTTCCACAGCACCGCCTCACAGAGGTGGCCAAGTGGCTCCACTGCCTGAAACAGCCCACGCGGAATCAGCTTTTTCACAATCGTTCGCAAACCCATGCAGGTAGTATACCTTGCGCTGGCCTCTGCACGAACCGGCTCAAACCCCAAGAGCTCACAAAACTATGTCACCGCAATTGTTCGCCCTTTACCATTTTCCATTCACCATACATTCACCGTGAACCGTTTACCGTGGAGGACGCCCGCACGGTGAACGGTAAAAGGATAACGCATGGTGAACGGTGAAAGGTAAATGGTGAACAACGAAGAATGAGCAGTTTAAACGCTAGTAACCTTGTCGGGGTTTTCTTCCGACCAGCCAGCACGCAGCGGGCCCTGCTGTGCAGCAATATCCAGCGCGGTCGGCTCTTTTACCGGAGCCTGCGGACGGGGCGCGTTAGGGTCGCGGGTCAGGTCGAGCGCGTCGATTTTCGGCGTGCTCAGAACCGGTTCCACCGGTTCGGTTTTCACAGTGGCGGGCGCTACCGGCGTAGGTTCGGCGGCCGCAGGCTGCACGGGCGCCTCGAACACGCGGTCCGTCGTCAGGTCTAGCGAATCAATCTTCGGGGTGTCCAGGGCGGGCTGACTGGCACGACGGGCACGGCGCGCCATAAAACGGTCCTTCAGCGACGGACGGGCCGGGCCGGTGTCTATTTTCATACTTTCTGCACTCCAGGTGTGACCAGGGCCCTTGGCAGGCTGCGGGTCCGAAACGACCGGTTCGGGCGTACTGGCTTCTTCGCTCCAGGCAAAGCCAAGCGAACCGCCAGCGGCAGCACGTTCCAGTGGTGAACGGGGGTCAAGGCCCGGCTTGTTCAGGAATTCGGCGGCATGCACCTGCTGCATTTTGCCCTTTTCGGTCCAAGAGATTTCGTTGTTCTGCCACGCCTGCTTGGTCGCATCGGACAGTCCGTTCCAGAAGGCGTCGTGCATACCGGCTACCTGCGGGGTCTGTTCGAGCTTGCGCGGAACCTGGACACCGGCTGGCGTTATGGTTACGGCTTTTCTGCCATCGCGCAGCTGCGTACCGACTGGTGCAGGGCTATACCCTCTCTTCGTGCCACCGCCTGTCGGCAATGGTACCGGGCCTCTCGGGGCCTTGCTTTTTACGGCTGCAGCAGTACCTACTGTTGCCACCTGCGATTCTTTTGCGGTTATAGTACCTGTTTTGGGGTCTTTGTCCGGCCCAAGGTTCAGCTGTTTTTCCAAACGCCTCAGCCGCGCTTCGGTATCGACCGCCTGCGCGTCGGATGGCTTGTTGGGGCGTTTGTCGGGCAGCGTGCCACCAGCTGCAACCACTTGTCGCCTGAGCAGTTCCACTTCGAGTTGCGCTTTCTCTATCTGTAACTGCCGAAGCTCATCACTAGAGCCCGGCGCGGACCGACGATTCGGTCCAGGCTGACGGCCCTGCCCAGGCTGGCGATTTGGCGCAGGCTGGCTGTCCGGCGTGCGCGGGCGAGGTGGGCGATTCATGGTGCTGCCTGGATTTCTGGGCATAATTTTTATCTGCTTCTTTTTGGTTTTTTGTTTTAGTAAACTACACCCATCCTACCAAAAAACTTACGCTTTGTCAATACTCTTGCCCTCCTGTCAAATAAAACCTATTGCCAAAAACGCCGTGGCTCGCAAATAGCGAGCCCTTCTCGGGCCTTCGGTCTGCAGTCCGGAAAGGTAGGTCGCCGCGGCGACCGTAGGGAAACCCTGAAGGGTTTCCCTGTAGGACGAGAATACGCCTACGTTGGAAGTCACCGCCGATTCCGAACCGTCTTTCAGACCTCTCACTCATCCCCGTGCACGGACATCCATTCACGCACCAAGCCAAACCCGTCCGGGCGTGCTCGGACTCGTCAGGCCAGCTGCTGCTGGAGTGACAAACACAGGATAAAGAAGATCTCTCCACGTTGGTCGAGATGACAGTGCCGGTGAACTGAAAGCCAAGTTTATAAACAGTCGTTCTTTATGAATTACGAACTCAGGGGGTAGTGCGTGGGTGTGCGGAATGCGTCGATATAGTTGGTTGAATGTCTCCTGTTAAGGGGACCCAGCTACATCGCGCATTCTCGCACACCCACGGTCCTACCCGTTCCTCACATCACTTGCACTTGCACTTCCATGCTCACCGCCTCCTTTCAGAGTGCTTGTCGAGACCCGCCGGCCGCGTCGTCGTTGACCGCGCGGGTCAATCAGCGAATGACCAGAGGTCAGCTGACCTTGTACTCGGCCTTGGCCTCGTCGTTCAACGGGTGATCACCAGCTCGGTGGAGAATCAAGTAGCTCACCGGCTTCCTGCTCGTGCGGGTCGGGTAGAGGTCCACCTCCTCGATGGAGTCCTTGGTGGAATCCGCGATTCGCTGCAGCCTGTCCCGCTCCTCGACGAGCTTGGTGTTGGTGTTCACCAGTCCCTTGTGGGAGCCGATGATGCCGTCCTTGTCGACCGCGATTGTCCCCTCAAGCATGCCCAGAATGGGCGTCTTGAAGACGAGCTTCTCGGCGGGAGACAACAGCGCCCATGCCGCGGAGATTTCGGCGTCAGTACCCTTGAGGGCCAACTTGAGCTGGCCGTCGAGGTCCTTCGACTTCTTCTCCTCGGCGCCGAGCGCACGCTTGGCATCGGCGAGCTGAACCTCGAGGTCGGCGACCTTGGCCGCGAGGACGAGGTTTCCCTTGTCATCGTAGTCGTACACGACACCCGAGTCATCTTCTTCACCGTCGAGGATACGACCGAGGAGGATGCCGGCACCGATCCGCTTCTTCTCCGGGAGGCCCTTCAACTGCTGGGCGTATCCCTGCAGCGAATCGAACTCCGCGGAGGAGACAGCGGTGCCGGCGCCCAGGGCGAGAGGCTGCCTGGAGTGCAGACGGTCCTTGCCGGAGGTGGTGTGCGTCGACTCGACCGCCTTCACGATGCCGTCCGCGATAGCCGTCGCGAGGTGAAGTGCGGCGTAGGGCTTGAGCCCTTCGTCGTTCACCCCATCGAGGTACGCGCGAACGCCCCGTGAGTACTCACTCGTAATCTGGTCATGGACCGGATCCGTGTGAGCATTGAGGGCAGCGTCGGTGCTGTCAATGCGAGCCATGGTAGGCTCCTTTCGGGTTTGGGAGGACACGGCCGTCCCTGGGGTGGATGGGGTACTGCGAAATGCGGTACTGCTTACAAGCCCCAGACGGGACAGGTCCGTTACCTCCAGCTGGAAGGCGACGAAAAGCAGCGAAAGAACACATCTTTCACTCCTTATCGCCGCCTCCGGCTAGTAAAAGGAACCATACTAGGTAAGTGTATGAGTAGTTAGGGTAGGGTTGGCTGTGCCCTTACAGGGTACGCCGGGTGTTACGCGAAGCAGCAAATACATTGCCTCTAGCGCAACACGACAGGTACGTGTACGTAACCTGCACCCACCGTGTTGCGCTCGAAACAGCTTAGTTTCGCGAAGCGTTCCTAATTCCTAAACAACAACTGTCAATGTGCTGTTTCCACCTCTTTCATGGAAACGTTACACATTCTAGCATAAACGTGTTATTTTGTCAATAAAGGTATACCTGAATCACGAAACCCCACCTCTGTCATTTCGACCGAAGCGGAGCGAAGTGGAGAAATCCTCCATATAATCACCTCTGTAAGGGAAGATCTCTCCACTGCGGTCGAGATGACGGTTGCCTCTGTTTTAGTTTCGTGATTCAGGTAGGTATGCTATGGTATTATACTCTGTCTCCTTCTTTAACCCCTTATAATTTTTAATAATATACTTGCATTAAACGCTTATGTATGCTATAATCAACAACAATTATGGAACAGCAAGCTCCCGTAATCAACCGAACACCCGAAGCTACTTTGCCAGAAAACCTGGACTTCTTAAGTATCGATGCCATAAAAACCTATCGTGCCGAAGAAGCAGCACAAGTCGCCCAGGCTGGCCATGATGCCATCGCCGCCACACCGGACGACGATGACCCGTTCAAGAGTGCACACCGCAAGGCTCGCGACGAAGCCCGGGCCCGAGCCACCGAAGGGCTGGATACAGAGGCCGAGTCGCATGTCGCAAGGTATGTTGACCCTGCAGTGCACCCTGAGTTATACAACGAGCTTGCCGACTTACTGAAGTCCGTATCCGTAAAAAACATGAGCCACGAAAAGTGGACCATGGGCGACAAAGACTTTAGTGGCAAACATAACCGACCAGAGACTTCAGGGCAATCGATACTTGAAACAAAGCTTGAAGGGCTCCGGGCAAAGTACGGGATTACGGGTACGGAAGACGACAACCCTGGCGAACCCGATGATACCGGTGAAGACGATGCGGAGCTGCAGGATACGCCAGAGATGGTTGAGATGCGGGGCAAAGTAGCAGAAGCGCGCAACAAGTTGGCGAAGCTGAGTACGCAGCTGCGCGGTACGGTCAGCAAGCGCCGTAGTAAGAATAAGAAGTTGCAAGCAGAATACGACGAGCTGGACAAAAAATATCACGAGCTGTTTACCCAGCTGACCCTGGCCGAAATGCAACAGATGCGCGCCGCCGGCAAGACCGACCAGGAAATGCTCGCCCGGGGCACTACCAAACTCCTGGACGAACACCAGGCGTTCTCTCTGGCCGAAAAGGCGATTCTGGAAGCAGGCGACACCCGCAAAAGCAGGTTTATAAACTGGTTCGCCGACCACAAATGGGGCACTCGCGGCGCAGCCGCCGGTACAGGTGTAGCTATAGGTCTGGGTGCGAGTATTGCCAAGAGGGGTGTCCACGGCCTACTCGCCTTCAGTGGTGCTGTAGCACTGCCAGCTGCCATCGGCGCAGGAGTGGCCGTTAAATCTACCCGTGCGCTTTGGGCTACTGCCATCGGCAACCAAGTCGACCAGCGTATACGGTTCGACGAGCGCCGTGAAGAAGACCAGGCGGCCCTGAAGCGGATGTCCAACCGTTTCACCCTCGCCGACGAACACGACGAAGAACACGCCGCCAAGCTGCATAGCAATGCCCTGCGCGCCGTCTTGGGCGAACGTGTCAAAACCGACCGCAAGAACAACTTTAAGCGCACCCTTGCTATAACCGCGATAGGTGCCGTGGCCGGTGCAGCTACTTACGGCATGTACGAAGCTGTGGAGCATACCAACGGCTTTGGTTTGTGGAGCCCACACGACCAGACACCCCCTTCTGCCGGTAGCGGCGGCAACCCGCCCGCTGGTGGCGGTGGTGGCGCAGGTCCTGATAACGGTGGCTCCGGTGGTGGTGGCAGTGGTGGCGTGGAAGGCCACGCTGGCGGTGGCGTAGCAAACGCCGCACACACAGAGACCCTCGGTTCCCCGAACGTAGTCGACGGGTACGACACGAATGTGGTGGTCGAAAACGGCCATGGCTACCAGCGCGAACTCATCGAGCTGCTGCAGGAAAAGAACCAGCACCTGAGCAGTGATAACTCGTGGAAGCTGTACTTGCACCTGCAAGACAAGTTCCCTGACGGCAATTTCTTTACCAACATCGGTTCGTACAAGATGGATGACGGCTACTTCGGCATCAACAGTCCGGGCAGTGCGACCTGGAACCCGGCCGTAATACACGAGATTAACCGCTGGATGGCCGAGCACGCCAGCGAAGTCTCTACTTCTTAAGACGCAAGCGTCTTAAGAAGTAGTTAGGCATACATCAGACAAACCCTAAAGGGTTTTTCTACGCTCGCCGGGGCTCCGCCTCGGGCGCTACTTTTCCGGTCTTCAGACCGAATGTCTGTGGGAAGCCGGCTATTCGCCGGCCGCAACGCTTTTTTCGTCCGTGATGATACCAACGCCCGGCGTCGCACAGGACGAAGCCAATATCGAAGATGAACTTTGCCCTTTGCCCTACTTACTTTGCCCTTGTGTGTGGTAGGCTAAACAGGTATGAAAGTTCTGGGCATAGAAAGCAGCTGCGACGAAACCGCCGCAGCGGTAGTCGAAGACGGATACAAACTGCTAAGCAACGCGGTGGCTAGCAGCATGGATTTGCACGTGCAGTACGGCGGGGTGGTGCCAGAGGTGGCAGCTCGCAGTCACATAGAGGCCGTGAACGGCGTTATACAGCAGGCGTTGGATGATGCCGGCTGTACCTGGGACGATATCGACGCAATTGCCGTCACCTATGGAGCGGGCCTGGGCGGTTCCCTGCTTATCGGCGTCCTGGCCGCCCGCACGCTGGCTATCGTAAAGCAGAAGCCGCTGTATGCCATAAACCACGTCGAGGCGCATGTGTATGCGAACTTTATAACCGCCATCGGCGATTCCCCTGCCCTTGCCGGCTACGTTTCACGTGAAAGCGCACCGGAATTCCCTATGCTGGCCCTGATAGTCAGCGGCGGCCATAGCCAGCTAGCCCTGTTCCGCGACCACTTCGACTACACGCTTTTGGGCCAAACAGCAGACGACGCCATCGGCGAAGCCTTCGACAAAGTCGCAAAAATACTCGGCCTCCCCTACCCCGGCGGTCCTAGCGTCGGCAAAAAGGCGACCGAAGGCAACCCCCACGCCTTCACCTTTCCTAAAGCCCAGATGAAAACCCCGAGCGAAGCACTGGTAGCGCTAAGAGAGCAACAAGCAATAAACAATAAGCAGGACGAACTAAGCCCTAAGCCCTCAACCCTACCCCCTACTTACGACTACAGCTTCTCTGGCGTAAAAACAGCCGTTCTAAGGACGTGTCAGGAGATAATCGGCGAGGACTTCAGTTTTCCGAGCAAAGACGTCGCAGCGCGCCTCTCCGAAGCTCAGAAGGCCGATGTAGCCGCCAGCTTCCAACGCATAGCCGTCGAAACGGTCGTCGACAAGACAATGCTCGCGTACGAAGAGTTTCAGCCTAAATCTGTCGTTATAGCCGGTGGCGTCGCCGCCAGCCCCGAACTCCGCCGCCAGCTCTCCGAACGACTCCCCCTCCTTCGCCAAGGCTCCGGAGGGCAAGCGATACCCATCGCCTTCCCCGACTTAAAACTCTGTACCGACAACGGTGCTATGATAGCCACCCTTGCCTGCTTCAAAGCCAAACTCGGCCAACCCACCGCCGACCCCTATACCCTCGACATCCAGCCCAATCTGAGCATGTGACCTTATAAAACGGACTTGAAGATTGAGCTATCGGCAAGAAAGTCATCGCCTTCGGCGTCGTAGCGATACTCGACAGTCTGTTTCGCTAAGCCAAGTCGTACTAAGCGCTGCCACATACGCATCCCGTCATGAGACAGCTGCCTGTCAGAAACTAGCGTTTTCCCAGCACCCGCACCTTGCTCTAACAAGGTCCGATAAATCGCCTTGCCATAGCCGTGCCCCTGAAAGTCCTGCCCTATGCAGACCCATTTGAGGTAGTTTGCATCGGAGCTAGCACCGACCTCTTCCCCATCGCCCATAATGAATACACCGAGTGGCCTACCCGTTTCATCGGCGACCCTGTATCCGACGCCACCCTCTATGGTGGGGTTCTCGGCGTGAACCGCTGCGTTATCCTCTGCAAAAGCTACGTGAGGCAGCGTATGTTCCGGGTCCAGTAGACTGTCGAGGTACTCCCCCACCGGCATCGAGTCAGGACCATACTGAGCTGCTTCGGGCTGTGGCATTTGTGCAACCCCGGCGGCGTACCGCTGCCCAGGTGTCAGTGATGAATCTGCAAAATGTTGCTTGGTTTGTGTTTCTATCATTTTGTTCTTAGATACTGAGTATACACTAGCATTTTGAAAGTGTTTTGTCAATGTTTCACATGAAAGCGGCAGCTGTTTTGCAGCGAGTTAATAGAGATGGAAATGTGGCATACACGCAAAAAGGGTTCCAGCCTAAAAGCGTCGTTGTCGCCGGTGGCGTCGCGGCCAGCCCCGAACTCCGTCGTCAGAGTACCAGAGTGAGTGGAACGAAAGAGAGCGTGTACGCTCTACCTATCGCCCCTGACCTCAGTATGCGAGAATAGCGTGCGCGGGACGATAAACTCGCCCAGATTGCGCGGTGCTATGTCTACAGCTTCGGAGCCCATGGGCGTCGCCCTCACCTGCTCCGCAACCCCAGCCCGCACCAGTCGCCGCCAGGTGTTGAGCGAGGCATTGCGATTGCCGTTCGGGTCGTTCACAAAGTCATGGTCACGCGCCAACGCGTTACCGATTGCCCAGGCATAGATAGCACTGCCATACCCCTGCCTATGGTCTACGCACAGCTGTATCCTAGCGAAGTTATCTTTACGGTTATACGAATCAACCAAGACGCTCGCGACGCCAATTTCCGCCTCTGTTTCATCAGAAATCGCATATCGCGTAACTCGGAATAGTTTCTCCTGCTCTTCGACCAGTATCGTGGGCAGCGGGGAGCCGAGGTGTACAGCCAGCATATCCCGGATGTCCGATTCGTATCGATACCCTTCTTGTGCGGCACGGGCTGGCAGGACAGCAGTTGTCATATCTTTACATTATAACACGTTTTTAGTTATTTTACAATAATTTCACGTGAAAGAGGCTTTGCTTTGCGCAAAATAACAGAGGTGATACAATGAAGACGATGCAATTACCGAAAACATACGAACCAGGACAGTACGAAAGCGATATCTATGCGCTGTGGGAAAAGAGCGGGGCATTCATGGCCGACCCGACCTCTAAAAAAGAGCGGTTCAGTATCGCCATGCCACCACCGAACGAAACCGGTACACTGAGCCTCGGGCATGCGCTCTTCTTAACACTTCAGGACATCATGGCCCGCTACAACCGGTTGCAAGGCAAGGATGTCTTGTGGTTGCCAGGGACCGACCATGCCGCGCTGGCCGTAAATGCCATCATCGAAAAGAAGCTGGCAGAGGAGGGGACAAACAAACATGAAATCGGGCGCGAAGTCTTTCTGGAGCGTACGCGTGAATTCGTGGGCCAGAGCAGGGGAACCATGCTCGGGCAAATGCGCGCCATGGGTTCTAGCTGCGACTGGTCACGCCTACGCTACACGCTGGACCCAGCTCTGACACGCAGCGTGGGCGAAGTATTTACCAAGATGTACAACGACGGGCTTATTTACCGTGGCCACCGGATTGTAAACTGGGACCCGAATCTCGAAACCAACGTCTCTGATGACGAAGTGGTGTACGAAGAAGAAACTACTACGTTCTATACTTTGAAATACGGGCCGTTCGAGATTGGGACAGCGCGGCCAGAAACGAAATTCGGCGACAAATACGTAGTAATGCACCCCGACGACAAGCGCTACGCCAAATACAAGCATGGCGACACTTTTACGGCCGAGTGGATTAACGGACCAGTTACCGCCACCATCATCAAAGACGAGTCTATTGACCCGAGCTTTGGTACCGGTGTTATGACGATAACTCCGTGGCATAGCCATGTAGACTTCGACATCGCCGAACGGCATAACCTCGACAAAGAACAGATTATAGATTTCCACGGCAAGCTACTGCCTATAGCGGGAGAATTTACTGGCGAAGATATAGCGACCGTACGACCGAAAATCGTCCGTAAGCTGGCAGAAAAAGGTTTGGTAGTAAAGATTGACGAAAACTACATCCACAACACTGCGCGCAACGAGCGAGGGAAGGGGGTCATAGAACCCCAAATCCGCCTGCAGTGGTTCATAGACGTCAACAAGCCGGCCGTAGACTGGAAAGGGGAGCACCGCTCCCTGAAGGAAGTGCTGCAGAACGTTATCCGCGAAAAGGACATCCAGCTCGTACCCGAACGGTTTGAAAAAACGTACTTCTACTGGATAGACAACCTGCGTGACTGGTGTATAAGCCGTCAGATATGGTGGGGCCACCGTATACCGGCCTGGTACCGCACCCACACCGATGGTACTACTGAAACGTATGTCGGTCTCCAACCGCCCAAAGACGACGATTCCGAAGGTTGGAACCAGTGGGAACAAGACCCAGATACGCTCGACACCTGGTTTAGTTCGGCGCTTTGGACATGGAGCACGCTTATCGACCCCGCTTTGGCGGAAGACTATAGTTTGTCGCTCGAGGATTTACTAGCCAAAAGTCCAGATTTCCAGGCTTACCACCCAACTAACGTCCTTGAAACAGGTTGGGACATTTTGTTCTTCTGGGTCGCCCGTATGATTCTTTCCACTACCTACGCTACCGGCCAAGTACCGTTCAAGACAGTGTATCTACATGGGCTCATTCGCGCCGAAGACGGTAAGAAGATGAGCAAGAGCCGCCCGGAAAGCATTATCGACCCACTCGATGTCATACCCAAATACGGCACCGACGCCCTGCGCATGGCACTCATAATGGGCGTAACTCCTGGTAACGACCAGAACTGGGGTTGGGGCAAGGTAGAAGCCAACCGCAACTTCTGCAATAAACTTTGGAATATCGCCCGTTATACCGAAGGCGTATTGGGCGATGCGTACAAGCCTGGAACCACGCCCGACCCACAAACCATTGCCGACCATTGGGTGTTGCATGAGTTACAACAATCTACCAAGACAATCAGCAAATTCCTGGACGAATACCGCTTCAGTGAAGCCTACGAACACCTGTATCACTTTGTGTGGGACGATGTGGCCGACTGGTACGTCGAGGCAAGCAAAGGACAAGAGAGCAGGGAAGTGCTCGGTTACGTTCTAGAGCAAGTACTCAAGCTCGCACACCCGTTCGCGCCGTTCGTCACCGAAACTATATGGCAGACGCTGTACAAAGACACCGACAGCTTGCTCATAACAGAGAAATGGCCCAAAATTCACCGTTCCGACAGCAAGCAAGCTGCCGCGTTCGCCGACATCCAGGCCATCGTCACCGAAGCCCGGGCGCGCATAAAAGACCTCGGCCTCAAGAATGCGCACATGTACTATACCGACGTGCCGTTCATCACAGAAAACCGGACACTCCTGATGCGGCTGGCTGGGTTGGCGGACGTCACCGAAGTCAGCGACGGTACCGGCTTGTTCCTAACGAGCACACCGTACCGCTGTTGGCTCGAAGTAAACACTTCGACGCTGCAGGCCTACACCGACAAGCTGGCCGCGCAAATTGCCGATACTGAACGCTCCATTTCGCAGCTGCAGGGCAGGCTCGCGAACGAGTCGTATGTCAAAAACGCACCGAAAGCACTGGTGCAAGAAACCAAAGAGCAGCTCAAAGAAGCCGAAGCCAACCTCGAACGCCTCCGTGCCGAACACGACCGCTTCGCTGGCGTGTAGGCGATTTACTACAGGCTTGTCAGCCCAGCTTCCGCTGGCCTGACGAGTCTTAAGTACGCCCGGACGGTCTTGGCCTGGAGCGTTGACTGGAACTCTGTGCACGGGGATGAGTGAGAAGCAGATAAGACGGTTGCAAGTTGGTGGTGACTTCCAACGTAGGCGTAACCTCGTCTGACAGGGAAACCCGTGGGTTTCCCTACGCTCGGGAGACCACTGGCTTCGCTGTGGTCTCGCCGGGCTACCTTTCCGGACTGCAGACCGGGCGTTGAGTGTGGGTCGCCGCGGCGACCGCAGTGCTTTTGGTCTGAGGTGGCTTCTGGGGTTTTCTGAGAACTCTGCTCTCACGCCTCTGCTCTTCCTCAGGGCTGAGAACTGTCCGACTGAGAACTAATCCACTGGTTGCAGGGCAGTGCTGATACTGACGATGGAAGCTTCGGGGTGCAGCTGGTCGAAACTCAGCACATGCCAGCCAAGCTTGCTCGCCGCCGATATATTCGCCCTGTTATCATCTACCAGCAGAATCTCCTCTGGCGCCATCCCGGTGGCCGCAGCCGCAGCCTCGAAAATCGCCTGTTCCGGTTTGATAGCGTGGACTTCGCACGACTGCACGATGGCATCATAGCTCACACGAGGCAAGAGGCCGCTTTCGAGCATCGGTGCGACAACACCCGGTACGGTGTTGGTCAGAATGCCGACCTTGTAGTTTTCGGCTGCCCAGACCAACAGCTCGGCCATGCCTTCGACCGCCTCGACCGCCTCTATGTAGTAGCGGTTCCAGTCGACCATCATGTGCAGCCGCTCGGCCAGGGCGGTGTTGAATTCGTCCATCGAAACGGTACCGCGGTTTATATCGTCGTCATATCGCCAGACTATGGACTCCACCACATCTGGTGTCACACCGGCGTCTTCGGCTAGTTTGGCGGCCACGCTGTAGGCGTAGCGCACCAGGCAACCGTTCATATCGAAAAATACGAACCGTACGCCCGACTTCGATACCTTTTTGTCCAGCTGCGTGGTCACGGCACGGGGCACCGACGGCGCCTGGCGCGGCACGTCTTGTAGCAGCTGGTCCAGGCTGATGCCAAGCGTGTGTGCGATGTGCTGTATGGTAAACACCGATGGCGCTTTTATAGCTCCGCGCTCTATCTTGGCAAGCGTGGAGTAGCTGAGACCGGATTTCTGGCAGAGCGCCTGCTGGGTCAACCCCGCGGCCCGACGAGCGGTTTGCACCACCTGCCCAAGGCGCTTTTCCTCGGAAATACTCTCAGCGTCCACGTTCGTCACCCATCGCCATAATAGCCTTATTGTACCAGCTCCATAAGCGTATTTCTAGCCGGGAATGGTTAGCTTCGACTGTACGGCATGTCCGCTAGCCGAACATGAACCAGCCGATGCCGAACACGACAACAAAAATCACCGCCCCAGCCACGACAGCACCCTTCACAGCACTGCCGCCGTTGCCGTACCCCGTCTTCTGGTTCAGCTTCGTAAAAATCCACACGCCTGCGCAGCCCGAAATAAGCAGCGCCAGCCAGAATGCTTGCATCATATCCCATCCTCCATCCGCAGCCTCTCGGCCATCGCTGCCAGCGCCGCCTGGTCCGGCTCGACCGAGCGGTCGGGCAGGCGACGGAACTCCGCGTCGTTATTGAACGCAAACACTTTCACGTGCGCATGGTCTTCCACATCCAGGCCTTCGACTATTACCGCAACCCGGGACTTTTCGGGTATCTTCTCTCGTATGTGCTTGCCCACTTTCTGGACGGTTGCCATCAGCGCCGTATAGTCGGCAGATTCGAGGTCCCACACGAACCCGACCTGCTTTTTCGGCACGACCAGCACTTGGCCCGGCTGGATAGGGAAGATATCCAGCAGTACGAAGGTGTCGGCATCTTCGTAAATCTTATGACACGGAATCTCACCTTTGATAATCTTTGTAAAAATACTGTCTTGCATAGCCCCTATTGTATAGCAATTTAAGCTGCTACTGCTTTTTTATATTCAGCCTAGGGTGTATAAAGGGTGGTATGAAAACACCCGCACATGCCCTCGAATCAGCAAGAACACGTACTTTTAATGACTTAAGTTTCATCGAACGACTCAAGCACCACAGCATAGGCAAGCTTGCACTTAGTTTGAATCCAGGCGAGCGCACAGGTCGGGAACATCGACTAGTGTCCGTAAGACAGCTGGACGGACATAGCGGCGTTTTCGGAGATACGACGGAAGTGACTTTTCAGCGCAGTATACCTGTAGGGAATATACTGAATGAATATCCGTGGCCCCTCGTTGCGCGTACACATATGTCTGTCGGTTGGCATCCGGAATACGGTTCGGAGCTTCCTCCTACCATTTCTGCCGCGCAGACATGGCACATAGACAGCCCCGATGGCCAACCGCTTAGCAAATCTTCTTACGAAACGTTTGGAACAGAAAGTCAGAGACAGCTTTCACTGTGTGTTGTCCGTAATATTCTATTGGAAGCTCGAGCGCGTTTGGGCGCTCAGTAGTAATTACTGGGCGAATAATAGAAAAACCTGCGCTTTGCAGGCTTTTCTATTTGGCGGAGAGGGAGGGATTCGAACCCTCGATACCGTTGCCGGTATACTGCATTTCGAGTGCAGCGCACTAGACCAACTATGCGACCTCTCCACGGACATGAGACACCCGCAAGCGGGTTTCTCATCACGCCGGGCTCGCCTAGGCGAGTCTCGGGTTGCTCTTCCCAGTCAGTGGTCATCCGAACACGTTCTTAGAGCTTTAATATTGTAACTTACCTCTGTTATTTTACCAAATGCTTGACATGTATACCTTGGGTAGTATACTGAAGGTATACATGAAGCATTCACCCAAGCATTTAGACGCATACGAACAACAGCTACTGGATGGCTGGGAAGAGGTGCACAAAAAAAGCCAGCTGACACTCTGGATTCTGCTGGCGCTGAAAGACGGGCCGAAGCATATGGCCGAAATTAAATCGTTCATCACCAAAGCTACCCAGGGTATGCTCGACGCCGACGACAAAAGCATGTACCGCGCACTGCGGCGCTATAACGAGGGCCAGCTGATAGATTTTACACTCGAAGCCGGGCAGGGCGGCCCCGACCGCAAGCAGTATTTCCTAACCGAGAGCGGCTACAATGTACTCGAAGCGTTCGCGCGACGGCAGATTACTCAGATTTTTTACCGTCCGGAAATCCGGAACCTACTAGAACATCCGGGACACCGGCCGCCGCCATCCACCGCCAAGACCATGCAGCCGATACGTACCGAAACCACACCACCCGAAAAGGAGAAAGGCACCTATGGAACAACCCTCGCAACCCAAGACATCTAAATTCCGCGCCGGCTGGGAGCTAGCGAAAAGCGCCTGGAACGTGCTGCGGCTCGACAAAGAGTTGTCGCTGCTGCCGCTGTTGAGCGTAGTATTCGGCGTATTGGCACTCGTGATTCTCGGCATACTGTATATCGTAGCAGGCGGCGTGAACGTCGCGCTTGCCAGCCCAGCCGGCTTTAGCGCCAGTTCGGGCACTGTGCCGGCCTGGCTCAACGTATTGTTCGGGCTAGCCCTATACTTCTGCATGACCGTCGTCGCCAATTTCTTCGGTGGCGCAGTGGTATATGGTGCCATGGAACGGTTCCGGGGCGGGGATCCGACCGTACGAAGCAGTCTGGCTGGCGTGCGACGCAAATTCCGGCCGTTACTGCTCTTCAGCCTGATGATGGCGACGATAGGTTTCGCGCTACAGTCGCTGGAACAGCGGGTACCACTGGCGGGGAGAATCGCCGTGTGGCTAGTGGGCGCCGCCTGGAACATCGCCAACTTCTTCGCCATACCCATCATCGTCATGAGCGACGAGAACGTGCATCCGTTCGACGCGACCCGGCGCTCGGTGGGGCTGATTAAGAAGGTGTGGGGCGAAAGCGTTGTCGCCAGCGGCGACGTAGGAATCGTGTTCCTGGTCGCATTCCTTCTGTACCTGTTGGCGGTCGGGCTGGTTGCGGCAGCTTCGGGAGCTATACTTTCGGTCCTGCAGGCTTCGGGATGGTTCATGGTGCCGGTGGTAATCCTGGCAATCCTCGGGTTCATAGTACTCGTGCTGCTCTTTACGACACTTGACTCGATAGTCCGGGCAGCCCTGTACCACTACGCCACGACCGGCCAAGCTCCCGAGCGGTTCAACCAGGAGCTGCTGCGTACCACCATTACACCCAAAAAAGCCCGCAAGATATTCTCGTAAGCCGAACGCGGCAATAAGAGAAAGCCCCAAGTAAATTTTGGGGCTTTTTCTTGGTATAGCATTATTAACGAAATTAGAACCGATTTACTATTATTTAAGTAAGCTTGTAATATCCATGCCATCATAGCCAATAACGTGATTATTGGGCATCATTTGTTGCATGCTATCATGACTCATTTCGGGCAAATGAGTGATTGAATGAAATACAATCGGCATCTCTAGCGACTTAGTAAAAGCAAGAATGTCGTTTCCATGCATATGGTCTGGATCGCTGTACTCTTTGAAGGCATTACGAAGTGCTTCGTTTGGATATTGATCTTCAAGCAAGTATGTTCCATCGGCAACTACCAAATCGCACTGACTAACAAGTTCCTGAGTCTTTTCAGGTAGCCTATAGTAGTCTGCGAGATAGGCGATCTTAGTTTGTTTATCATCTATGATGAAGCCAAGTGTATCCAGATCATTCGTACTTTTTTCCTCATCTCGTGAGCGCATGTGATATACGGGAATTGGTATTACAGTTACTCCCTCAATCTGTACTGATTCATAAGCATTTAGAACTCGTATATCCAAGTCCATAAACCCCATGTGCTCCTGAATATACTTTTCTGTTCCCCGCGAACAATAAACGACTGGTTTCTTATTAAGCTTGAGCCCAAACCACGCCCCAAGTTCATAAATTCCAAAAAGATGGTCGTAGTGCCAATGGCTTACAAAAAAAGTATCTACTTCCAAATCAAAACGAGAGGATTGATCTCGAAAGTCAGGACCAATATCAAGACAAAAGCTCTCACTATGCCCACTAATCTTTAGCAGGGGTCTGGTTCGGCGGTTTTTTGAACTAAGATTATTCTTTGCCTCCTGGCACACCGAACACCTACAAAATACCGAAGGCAATCCATCCCAGCCGCCAGATCCAATAAGTTCAACTTTCATACTTTTAATAATAGCAAAATAGACGCCGTTCGGACGTCTACTAATTAAATCTCTTTGGTACACAGTGGTTAGAGAAGTTGTAACTCTCATTCAAGGTGATATAGGTATAGTAACAGCTTAATTCAGACGACACCACGGGCGGCGGCGTGGGCGTTTACGCAATTTTTGTGTACAACGTTGGAACTTCCCGCCATGCCCCCGCCTGTGGTGCCTTTTGTTGGTACCATCGCAAATCTATAATATATAGCGAAAGCTATAATGTTTGGCTGTCTCTTTCCAGGCGGCTTATGCTCGTTCCAGTACGGAGACAAGCCCCTTGCTAGCCTCAACTTTTACAGTATCGCCAGTCCTGAGAGACTTGGTAGCGGTCTCGGTGCCTATTACGCAAGGTATATTGAACTCACGGCTGACAATGGCAGCATGACAAAGCATGCCGCCTTCATCGGTTACTATAGCTCCAGCTTTCTCAACTGCCAGCATAAGGCTTGGCGTAGTCATGGTGGTAACAAGTACCTCCCCTGGCTGCATATCTTGCATGGCTTTATCATCTAGCACAAGTCGTACCTGTCCCTGACGGTTGCCAATGTTAGCCGTCACTCCTTTTAGGCTAGTAACGGCTGTATCGGTAACGTTGGCGGCTGTATTAACTTTACTTGCCGCCCATTCAGTATTACCAGCCATAGAGAGCATCTCGTAACCGTATCGGCGTTCATTGGCAGCGGCTTGTAAGGTTTGAGCGGATAGCTTACCCTCTAGCCCAGCAGTAACTTCTTGCCAGCTAAGATAAATAAGCTCTTGCACGTCCGCTAGCCCTAAGAGGCGAGCAACATTCTGTAGCATGTCTATCATGCGTTCATGAGCCATAAAGAACACGTCAAGGCGGTAGGTTCGCAGATACATATAGCGGGCAACGGTTTCAGCCAGCAACTTTGCCTCTTTATTATTGCCGAGTGCCGCAATAGCTTGTTTCCGCTCGGCTAGCTGCCGGATACGATGGGCGTCTATCGCTTCTAGTTCTTTCGCACAGCTCTCACGCAGGACGTTTTGTAATCTTATGATTGCATCATTCAAGGTTATGGGGTCGCCAGCGTAGTACATCCGTCCCATCCAGCCATACGTGCCCGTAAAGTCAGCGATACTATCCCAGATGTAAGCGTACTCGTTAGCGTTCCAGAAACTCAGCTCGTCAGGGTCTGTCGTAATCCATTTTTTATAATCAGGGACGGCTTCCTGTACTAATTGACCGAGCACTAATAGTCCTCTGGCGTTAAGTACTTCATGGGTACGCTCAGTCGCCATCTTAAGTGCCGCAACTACTTTTTCAGAGTGTTTCTTATCAGTAATCTTGCCGCCTACAAAGGCGTTCAGAAAATCCTCTAGCTCAAACTGCACTAGTATCATCACTAGTAAATGGCTGGCGTGTGATACTGCCGCCTCAAAGTAAGGCTGCAACTGCTTCTTAGCTGCCTCAGGTGATGAGGCTAACGGTGTCTGGGCTACTTTTTCGGCGGTCTCTAGCAACTTCTGGCATGATTGGTAGCAGCGGTCAGCGTATGTCTCAAAGAAAGTCAGCCCGTCTTTCTCAACGGCTGCATGCACCACCGCTCTGGCGGCTGCCAACTCTTGTTTATCAAATTGGAACGCTAAACCATTCCGCCGTATATGGGTAAAAGATATTGGTAAGCCAGTCTGTTGTTTAATGAGTTTACTATCTTGCCCTGAGACAGCGAGACTTAGAAATAGGGGCGTGTGACGGCGAGCAACCGTCGTTGCCCACTCTATGCTGCTGGCAGTACTGATAGTGGTAATCGCACGGGACTGAACAATAAACAGCTTCTTGCCAGAAAATGCCCACTCAATATCTTGCGGCTTGCCGTAGTGTTGCTCAATTATCTGAGCTTGTTTTACAAGTTCTGAGACTTGAGCTGATTGTAAAATCTCAGCACTTGTCTCAGTATCGGTCAGCGGCAGCTCAGTATTGCTGCCGTCTTTATACGCTAGCTTGGTTCGCTGACGATGTGGTGTGTGTTCGGCAACAGCTCCTGTATCTTTCGTGACAATAAATGTTTCAGGCGTGACAGCACCTTGCACCAGCAACTCGCCAAGCCCGTACACTGCTTCTATGACACACTGGCTCACGTCGTTAGTAACAGGGTTAGCGGTGAACAATACGCCCGCTGTATCAGCGTCCACCATCGCTTGAACCACCACCGCAACTGCTCGCTCTGATTGCTGTATGTTGTTTTTCTCGGCATACGCCTTGGCATGGTCACTTTCTATAGACTGCCAACAGTCGGCAATAGCTTGTAAGAGCCCAGCACGTTTTACGTTGAGGTACGTATCTAGCTGACCAGCCCATGAAGCTGCCGCTGCATCCTCGGCGACCGCTGACGAGCGGACGGCTACTCGTTCGGCACCGAGCTTATCAAAGCTGGCTAGTATTTCATCTGCAAGCTGTCCACTGACGCTGGTTCCGTATGCCTTAGTCGTAATAACAAAGCCAGTCGGTACCTGTACGCCGAGCTTTAGCAGCTCACCAAGTGAAGCCGCCTTACCACCGACAGCGGCACGGTCAGCCGCCGTTACGTCATGCAAGTCTCGGACAAGCGAGCTCATAGCTTATCAATAGTTACGACGCCTCGGTCAGCATCAACCGTCACAGCCATACCAGTACGTAAAACTTTTGTACCAAACTCAGTGTTCGTGATACATGGCTTGCCCATCTCACGGGATATGATGGCAGCGTGGCATAGCATACCGCCCTCATCAGTCACAAAGGCTGCCGCTCGGTCTAGGGCTGCCCCATACTCAGGGCGGGTCATCGTGGTAACGAGAATATCACCTGACTGTAGGGCTGCAAGGTCAGCATCGCTTTCAATAACTCTGACGGTGCCGCTGGCAATACCCTTAGAAGCTACCACGCCTTGTAGCTCGGCACCTATCTCAGCTTGTGGTATAGCACTTTGCTTAGCTGGCTGCCCTGAGGGCTGGTAGAAATCAATAGTACCCTCAGAAAGAATGAGGCAATAAGTCTGTAGGCGGTTAGAGAGTACGCCTTGGTCTACAGCTACTGCACCTTTTGCAAGTGACTGCTCAATTTCAGAGCACGTCATGGCAAATAGTGTGTTCAGCGGTATGTCCAGCACTTCGGCGGCAGCTTGATACAGTAGCTCCATGCGAGCATCAGCCATAGACAGTACGTCTAACCGCTCATTTTTCCAGAACGTGAGCTGTTGCAGCAGGTCTATAAGCTTCTTGAGTTGGGGTGTCGTTGGCAGGTCTGGCAGCTTAGGCTCTGCTTCGGTGGTAGGCGAGCTCTGCACTTCAGCAACCCGCTCTAGTAAGGCGTCAGCCGTAGGCTTATTACCAAGGTTAAACGGCGTCAGTAAGAAGCTGAACTCACGGGCATGGTGCTGTAACGCGGCGATAAGCTCTGGTGTGGCATTTTCCTTTGTGACTGGCTCACTGCCAGCAAATCGCTGCACCAGTCGCTCAAACAGGCGGCGTTCTCGTACAAACTGGTTTGTTTCCCGTGACTTTATGAACTTGTCTAGCTCTGCCTGGTCAGCGTCTAGCCCAGCCGCTTGTACCTCATCAGCAATCGCCTTGCCTAGTAGAGCCTCTGCATTCCAAAAGGTAAATAAGCTTGTCATGTGCAGTTTGTAAGCGTGCCAGAACTCTTGCAAGTCGGCTAAAACGTCGTCAGCGTTACCTTGACGCCTGAGAGCTGCTACACCGAGCGTGCTACGGCGGTCAAGCTTACGGGCGGTGGTGCCCATGGTGGCGATAAAAGCGGTTACAGCGTCAGCAATAGAGCGGTCTGATGTGAAGGCGGTGTTAAATACGGTGTCATTGTCATAGTTCCAGCTCATAGCCCCGCCAGCGTCAATGGCGATATAAGCAGGTTCGTAATCCAAGCCCATCGCCTCAACAAAATACTCACGTAAATTGCCCTGTAAGCTAAGGTCTGCAAACAGTACCGACTGTGGTACAGTCAGGGCGTATTTGACCCCTAGGGGTGCGTCAGGTGCTGGCTTAAGCTGTTTCTTGGATGATGTAGCTGCTGTATTCATATCTACAGTATATCTAAATCGTAAAGGGATGGTTATAATTATTCAGAGGTAACGAGCCTGGAGTAAACATGAAAAGTATCAAAACAAAAGCAACAGCCCTTACGCCCCGCCAGAGCCAGTACTTGCACGGCTACCATGACCCCGCTAGCCCGACGTTCGGTAACTCATACCAAAGTGCCTTAGCTGCTGGCTACTCCATACAGACTGCCCGCAACTTCAACCACCTACAGCCTGACTGGTTATCGGAAAACATCGGACAAATGGCTACTACAGCAATATCGCCTGAACAGATTATGGCTGAGCTAACAGCTATTATTAACGACGACAGCGAACCAACCATCATTAAGCTCAAAGCCATGGAAATGACCATGAAGGCGTACAACATGCTACTGCAACGCCCTGACGCAACACCCACAGTCGTAACGCTGAACGTGGACTTGAGCGGGGCTACCGCGTAAGCATTTTAGAGTGCTACCATTCTTAGTGGAATGGCTAGCAACACGCAAAGACTGAAATCTGCCCATGACTGGCATGTGTACCACGTCTACCACGACGCCGACTTCAAGCGAGCTATACGAGTGCTGGCTGAGCTTGAAAAGCGACCTAACAGCACGCCAAAGCAGATTGAGGGGTATAAGCGGAGCCTGGCTAAGAGCTACCTAATTGGTGTTGCCGACATCAACTTATTCATGTTGCCGCTGTACCTGGAAAATCAGACTAAAACTACTAACATGAGGTTTGACCCTGACGCTAAGCAGTTCAGTATCACGTTTGAGCCGACTACTACTAGAGCCGAGTTGCTAGAAGAGTGGCAACGTTTTGAGAGCCTACGGGATACGCTATTCCCGACGACTGTCGTGCCGACCAAGCGTAAGCCGCCAGAGAACCCGTCGTTGCTATATGCCGTATTCAAGTGCCGTCAGCATGGCATGACGTTCCCCGCAATCTTTAAGCTCTACAGCAACGGCAAGCTTCCTGGCTACAAAGGCTCAAATAACCAGTATGGCGACGCGGATAGCCTGGAGCGTTACTACAACAGATACAAGAAGCAGTTTTAGCCAGTCACTTAAGCGAACCTTAAATAGCACCCGTTTTATGGGTGTTTTTCCTATTGAATAAGAGGTGGAATGGCTTAAATAGTCCCCTGACAGATAGCCATTCCGTCGGGGGACTTTTCATAAGGAGAACTGCCTATGACAATACACTCCATCAGCGTGGAGGTCAGGGCTGCCATCAAGGATGGCTACAGGCTCAAGGTATCAGTCCTTGACCTGGGGCTATACATAGATGGCTTCCGTGCCGTTCGTTCCGATAGGAATATGAGCGGCTGGTGGGTGCAACCGCCCGCCACCAATGTAAAGGGTAAGTGGCTGACGACGCCTGAGTTTGATAAGAGCTGCACGTTGTGGCAGGAAATTGAACAGGCGTGCCTAGAAGCGGTCAGAGAGGCGGAACGGAACGACGACACAGACGCCGCCATCGCACCGCCGCCGACTGAGCCGAGCAATAGCCCACAAGGACTATTCCCAGCCAGCCAGGACTACAGCACCCGCCAACAGCCCAGGGGGTACCACCAATGAGAACCTTACAGGGCTATATAGTATCTCTCTATAAAGGTATCTATATTAGGGTTACATATACCTATATAAAGGTTCTGTTTAATGTAGGGGTACTTGTTTGTAGCGGTAGCTATAACGGTGGCATTGTCCGTGGAGTTCAGCCATGAGACTAAGCGATGAAGCCATAGCCGAGTTTCGGGCACTGCACCGCAAACACTACGGCACCGACCTGACCGACGAGGAAGCCGAGCGTGACGCTCTAGACCTCATCAAGTTCGTGGCGACCATCCAGCCGCTCACGCACATCATACACAAAGTTGTTAAGAGTACAACTGACGATACTACTGATAGCACCGCTGTTGAGTAGTTAGCACCTTAGGACTATAATAGTAACTGTTGACACGATAGATAATAACGCACGGAGCGTTTTTATTTCCGCACCGAAAGGGCGGCTTGGTATCGGAAAATTGCTTTGTGCAGTCTACCGTGTCAACAACCAAGCCGTCCTTTTGATATAAGGAGATAAACCAATGACCGAAGTTAATTACAGAGAACTAAACGCAGGGCTATACGCCCGCAAATCCACCGAGGACAAAGGCAAGCAGGTACAGTCCATCGGCGACCAGGTAGGCATCATGAGCAAGAAAGCCACCAGCCTGGGCATCAAGCTGAAAAAAGCTAATATCATCAAAGAGGAAAAATCGGCGAAAACGCCAGGCAACCGACCAGAATTTGACCGCCTGATTAAGCGTATCCGCCGCGGCGAGATTGACGCCATTATCTGCTGGCAGATTAACCGCCTATCCCGCAACCCAGCCGAAAGCGGTGTACTACAACAGCTCTTACAAGACGGGCTGATTAAGTGCATCATCACTAACGATAAAGTCTACCTGCCATCTGACAACGCTATTATCTTTAGCGTAGAGGCTAGCATGAGCAACCAGTACGTCCGTGAGCTGATGGTGAACGTCCGCCGTGGTATGTACAGCCGTGCTGACAAGGGCTGGTTCCCAGGCGTACCGCCCATCGGTTATGTAAACTTCCACGACCCATTACAAGGCAAAATCATTATTGCCGACCCTGAACGCTGGGCGTTAGTCCGCAAAATGTGGGACTGGATGCTCAGCGGCATGTACAACGCTAGCGAGATAGCCCGAAAAGCCGACAAGGAGCTAGGGCTTAAGACCGTGCAGCGGAAGCAGACGGGCGGCATGGCGTTGAGCGTGGCAGGCGTGTATGCCATGTTTCATAACCCGTTTTACCGAGCCGACTTCATCTACGGCGGCAAGCTCTACCACGGCAACCACCCCGCTATGGTGACGCCTGAGGAGTTTGACCGAGTACAGAGCCTGATAGCTGTCAGTAACCGCCACCGCCCTACCGTGATGGCAGAGTACGACTATTTCAATGTTTACCGTGGGCTGGTGGAGTGTGGCGAGTGTGGCTACATAATCACCTATGCCCGCAAGGTACGCCACTACAAGAACGGTGAGAGCCAATACTTTGAGTACTGCTACTGCACAGACCGCCGCAAGGACTACACGTGCTCTAATAAGCAGAAAATCAAGCCAGCGTCCATGAATAAGCTCATCCGTGACGAGCTCAAGAAGTACACCATTATGGACGACTTCTTTCAGTATGCCTGTAAGTATCTGAACGAGTGGAACGACGAGCAAGAAGCCGACCTAGAGAAGCTGCACAAGGCTCAAGGTAAGGCTATAAAAGCCGTTGAGACTGAGCTATACGGCTTACAGCGGATGCTCTACACGGGACGCTGTAGCGAGGCGTTTTTTGACGCCAAGAGCAGCAAGCTAGAGCGGCAGCTCAAAGACCCACAGACCAGCAGCACTAAACAGCAGGAACGCAGCCGCCAAGCCCGTGAACGTGCCCGCCAGTTCTTTAACTTCGCCCGCTATGCCAAAGAGGACTTTGAGAGCGACAGCGACGAACGCAAGCGAGCGGTGCTAGCAGGGCTGAACGAGCGGCTGGTGTACATGGACGGTCAGGTGTTCATCAAGCCCATCAAATACTTACAGCCAGTGGTGGATACTAAGGCAGCCATGGAAGCGGAGTTAGTCCGCGTCGGAACCTTGCCCCAACAGATGAAAAAAGCCTCTTACGAGGCTCTAATTCAATCATGGTACACCTGGCAGGATTCGAACCTACGACCTTTGGCTCCGCAAGCCAACGCTCTATCCAGCTGAGCTACAGGTGCATAATTTGGCGACATACATTGTTAAGTGCCTCTATCTAGCTAATGATAGTTTGGATAGAGCGTTCCGTTGTAGTTCTCTGCCGGCTTCGCCTTGGCCAGCTGAGCTACAGGTGCGCGTTATTGTTCAAAACTCATAAACAACAGGGGTAATTTTATCATATGAACACAAATAATACCAGCCTTTTGTGGGGATGCGAAGATTCTTACAGATATGACGTGCTATAGGCTGGTACGATGCGGGTAGGCAGAGGAGGGAACATATGCCGAACAAGAACCAGAAGCAAGCCGTCGCCGTCGAGGATGTCTTCGTCAACGAAGACCTCAGCGAAAACGAGCGCTAGTATAACCCGAGCTCGGCATAACCGAGCTCTTCAGGGAGGGGCTCGCCCCTCCCAACTTATCCCGAAGTGAATTCGGGATAAGTCTCCCTTCCCCTAAAGCTCGCCTTTCGGCTCGTTCGCTGCCGCTCATATCCGAAGATAATAGGTGGGGGGGTGGTGCTTGTGTCGGAGTAGAGGCTATCCTCGCTATTTACTCACCATCGGTATATTGGCGGGTAATGTATGAGCCGTACGTCGGCGTTTCGGCACACGCTAACGCAGACTGGCAAACACCGCCGTCGAACCGGGCATACGCCAGAAACGCCGCTTCTTTTTTCGCCAAGTCATCACCGCCGACATTCGGTTCGTAGCCATGTACCGGGTAGCCTATGTAGCGCACCACCGGCACCTCGAAGTTGCCGGCGAACTGGACCTGGCTGTACTGGTTAGCAGCATCAGTCGCAAAATGGCCGGTAGCGATGTGGTCGCTGTGGTCGGGAAAGTTCGCACTGTAGACATCCGCCTGGGTGCGCACCACTGACGGCTGGTAGATATTCATGAGGCTGCTGAGCGCCTGTGTCAGCTCCGCTTTATCGTACCTGGACTGCCGGTCGACGCTCTGTATGCTGGCAGTTTCTCCACCATACAGCTTCGCCAGACTCTCGAAGTGCGACGAAGGAAAGCCGTTGCCTTGCAATCCGCCATCCGGCAAGTTAAAGAAAATGAGTGATATTTTCGGGTCCGACTTGGGGCTCGACACACTTATATAGCGGTTGTCGGCCAGTCGCACAATACGTTGTACCCACACGTCTTTTTTGCCGAGCATCGTGTCGTAAGCCGCCTGGGCGCCGAGCTGCCGGTTGACCCAGTAGAATTTGTTGTGTCCGCTATCGCCAGCCGTCAGGAACACCGTACGCACACAGTCACCCGATTGTACCGTATGGAGCAGGTCGGGACTGAGGAAGAGCAGGTCATCGTCCTCGTGTGCCACGATGTTCATGGCAGTCGTGCCTTCGCAGCTCGTGCTCGGCAGGTCGGTCAGCCCGACCGGCAGGACAGAGGTAGGCGGCAAACTAGTGTCGGTTTCTGTAACACCGGGTTTATTGATGCCGTGGTCGTAAAACAGAACCAGCTCTTTGGGGTTAGACAGCGTGCCCGAAACGACCAAGCTGGCATTTGGCTGACCATAGGCCTGCAGGACCTGGTCGAGGGTACACTGCGGATAATCGGTCAGTGGGCGATCGAGCGAAAGCAGGTAGGCAAAGCTGGTTTTATGCAGGTCGGGTTGCCAGGCGGTGCTGCTCAAATCGGCGCGTGGGTCAGTACAGCCAGAGAAAGGCATAACTTGCATATCGTGCGCCGAGAGGAACTTGGCGGGCAACACGCGCCAATAGTCGCCAGCCAGTACTGCGACTTTGTGGTGTTCGAGCGCCTGCGCAACAATGTAGCTGCGGTGGCGGAGGTCGCTCAGCGCAGCGGTATTCTGGGCGTAGTTTCGGCCGGCCGAAACTACCGCCAGTGCTATACCTAGCAGTGCGAGAGCACCGCAGAGAGTAAGTACCTCCGGCCGGGGCGTCTTGCTGCGGAGCGACGTAGCCGTCGCGACGAAGACCGCAAAGACTGCGATAGTCAGATATCGTGCATCGACCGCGTAGTAATGTTTCGTGGCCACAAACACGACGGCAGCTGTGATGGTTGACGCAATAAGCAGCAACGACAGCTCGGTCGCCACGACCGGCCGCACTTTCTTAGCCGGCGACGGCTGCAGTGTCGGGCGCACCACCAGCCATACGTGCAGTAAGCCGAAGACGACTGCGGCGAACGCCAGGCAGTACGCGAACCCGGCCATGGTCGCCAGCTCGTGGGAAGCACGGGCGGGGATGTCGCGTAACACGTTAGCGGCATATGCCGGGTTGGCTCCGAAGTTCGTCAGAAAGCCCAGCGTACCGTACACCACACCGAGCACGCCATCCTTCGGAGTATTCGTAAGACCATACGGACTGATATTTGAGCTGCTAGCGAAGTGCGTCACTCCCGCCAGCTGGAGACTGGCGAGCAGCACCGTCGAGAACACCGTGGCAACGAGCACCGTGCACAACCAGCGGACCCCCAACCGCACGAGCTGCCAGTTCTGGCACAGCGCATACAGGACAGTGATGATGAGTGCGCTGCCCAGGCCCAGGCTCGCAAACAACTTATCGCTGGCGATAAGCAACGTCAGACAGCCGAGCGCCGCCAGCGAATACCAGCTCCGCACCCGGCCAGCCCATATGACAAACACTAGCGCTACGATATACAGGGCATACTCCAGGTTACGCGTTGTCAGCATAGCCATATTCACCGGCAACAGCGCACCGGGGTAGGGCTGCGTCGGCACGAGCAGTAGCATAAGCGCCAAAAACAGGCAGATGGTACCGAACACCAGTGGCCGCCGGTCGATACCGTACAGCACTGCCGCCAGGACAAGTACCGTCAGGAGCACCGCACCAGCCGTCGCCACCATGAGACTCATAGAAGACATGCCGAAGTGTGCAACCAACCAGAAAATCGGCCACTTGAGCAAAAAGCTGTGTGCGCCCGGGAACGTCGCGCCGTGGAACGTCGCGCCCGAACCGAATAAATACGGGTCAACCAGCTGGTCGGCATTCAGACTGTGCAGCTTTGCCCCCCATACAGACCACAGTAGGGTGGTAGCCACCAACACCAGGAGTGCACCGAGGGCGTAACTGTAGCGGAACCACTTGTTCGCAAGAAGCTGCGTGAACCAGTTGCGGCGAGGCTGTTTTACGGCTGGTTTTTGGGAGGTCTTCGGGTCGGCTTTTTTGGCAGATTTCCGGGCGGGCTTCGCAGTCTGGACAGGCTTCTCCTGGCGTTTTGCCGTATCGATACTCGGCTTCGAGCGGGCAGCACTCGTCAGTTCGGTGCGGCTGAGCAAAATGGCGTGCGGTTTTACCTGGTTTTTTGATTGCTTCTTCGATGCAGCCATTGCGCTAACCCACCACGACTTCGTCAGAGTTTTTGAAAATGCGGGTTTTGTAGAGGTAGAAATTCCAGATGGTGGTAACGCCAAGCGCGAGCGTCCGAGTAACCACGGCTGGCATTACATTCTCGAGCAGCTTGGTCAGCACCACAGAGAACGTGAAATTCCAGGCTACCAGCGCACAGACGGCAGCGAATTGCAGCCCGACCACCTTGTGCTGCATGCGTTTGTCGCCGAAGGTTACCAGTTTTTGCAAAAAGAACGAGACGATAGTGCCCAAACAGAAGCTGATTGCCACCGCCCACACCGCCGATGCACCGAGCGCCTGCGCGGCAAAGATGACTGCCAACTCAAACACATACACCGTTCCGCCGATGATAAGGTAACGGCCAACGGGGCGGGCGAGCAAGGCTTTTATTCGCTCCACGGGATGCCCCTTGACTCGGCCCGGTCGACGATATATAGCGGCCGGTTCTGCGTTTCGGTATGGATGTGCGACAGATACAGACCGATGATACCTTGCGATACCAGGATGATGCCTATCAGGAACAGCATAAGCACAATTACATACGCACTGGCGGTCGCTTTGAGCCCCAGCGGGTCGCCGAACAGATAGTTCACGCCCATGCCCAGGCCAAGCAGCGTCGACAGCGGCAACACCACGGCGCCGATGTAGGCCGTGATATAGAGCGGAGAAATACTGAGCGATATGGCGCTGTCGATGGCCAGTTTGACTAATTTGCCGAAGCTATACCCTGCGTTGCCGTGCGCCCGTTCGTTCTCGCGATAGTACACGTATTCGCGCTTGTAGCCCAGCCAGTCTATGAGCCCGCGGGTTATCCGGTTGCGCTCGGTCATGCGGACAAATTCTGTCTGCACCGTGCGGTCTATGAGCCGATAATCGCCGGCACCGGGTACAAGTTTTATGCCGCTGATTTTGCGTAACAGGCCATGGAAGAGCTTGGAGCCGGCACGCTTGATGAGCCCTGCGCGGCGCTTGTCAGTCCGCACACCGATAACGACCTTGGCGCCTTGCTGCCATTTGGCCACAAACTGCGGGATAAGTTCGACCGGGTGCTGACCATCGGCGTCGAGCGTCATGACGGCATCGCCGCTCGCAGCATGGATGCCCGCCGTGGTCGCCAGTTCTTTACCGAAGTTGCGCGACAGCCTGAGCACCCGGACTTCAGGATGCTTCTCGGCTAATTCATGGAGCAGGGAAGTACTGCCGTCGATACTGCCGTCGTCACAGTATATGATTTCAAAATCCATCGGCAGCTGCCGCAACACACCCTGCAGCGAATCGTGGAACGACACGATTCCCGCCCGTTCGTTGTACACGGGCACTACGATAGAGAGAAGGGGAGGGTGAACGCGAGTCATTTTGCTGTTCAGTATAACAGATATGGGGCATACTTCGCACCCCTTGAACACATCTTTTGGCTTTCCCAGACGCCCTACGAGTGCTGGAGCTTGCGGCGGACATAAACCTGCCAGCCAGCCGCGCCCGCTACCGCGGTCACTGCGCCCCAGGCAAACACATCGCCAGGACCGGTGTTGACGAGCTGTGATGCGCCCTGCGAGCCCGAAGCGCTAGAGCCGCTCGTGCTACCAGAGCTTTGCGACGAACCCGAGGTACTGCTTGAGCTGCCGCTGGAACCGTTAGAGCTGCTGGAGCTACCGGAATTACTCGAACCGTTCGAACTATTTGAACTACCGGAACTACCGCCAGTCTGTTGGCTCGTAGAGCCGCTACCGGAGTTATTGTCGGCTGTCTTTTTCCCATCACGGAAGAAGATGAGCCATATCAGAATCCACACCACCGCCACAAGTACGATGAACCACAGGGCGTACCACAGAATCCGCTTGAGTACCGACGAGTCATTCTCTACATACATACCAGTATCCCCCTTAAATAGTTTAAGACATACTACACCATTAAACCCGCCGTGCACAATAAAACTGCTCACATACTACAACATCCGGGGGCTCTTCAGGGAGGGGCTCACGGTAGTCTCAGGGAGGGGCTCGCCACATCCTGCGGCCCCGCAACTGCGCGTGAACAAGCAGAGCTTGTTCCGGCAGATTGCCTTGCAGCGAGCCACTGGCTCGCTTCACCCTCCCAAACGTATCTCGAAGTAAATTCGAGATACGTTCCCTTCCCCCTAAAGCTCGGGCTTGCGCCCTCGTTCGCTGGCGCTCATATCTGGCAAGCAAGGAAGTGATGCACCTGGCCTCCATGCACTTTTCCGTAAGACAGGGGTCACCACGCGGAGGCAGGAGCGAAGCTACCGGCGGAGCACCCCTGGTGTCGGAAAAGTGCATGGGGGCCAGGTGGTATGCTTAGAGTATGGATGCAATTGTTGCATGGGGAGCGCTGGCTGTAATCGTACTGACGTACATGATACTCTGGTACGGCTTGTTCCGGGTGACGGGCCGATTGGATGTGGTCGATAGCGCCTGGGGACTCGGTTTCGTACTCATCGCTTGGGTCAGCCTGGTAATCGCACAGAACTTTTCGGCAATCGCCGTCACAAGCGCCTGCCTGGCGAGCGTATGGGGAATACGCTTGTTCGCACACATAGCCAACCGCAACTGGCGCAAACCGGCAGACGACCGTCGCTACCAGGAACTTCGCGCCAAATGGGGCAGGGCAGCGAACAGCAAAGCATTGACGCACATATTTTTACTGCAAGGTGTGTTGCTACTGCTCGTCGGGACACCGCTGGTCGCCATCGCCCACAGTGGGGACGCGCACACAAACGCGCTGACCCTAGTCGGCTGGGCTGTCTGGTTTGCGGGAATCCTCTACGAATCAGTCGCAGACTATCAGCTCACCCGGTTTATAAGACAGCGGCCGCACGGTTCGCACGCTCTTATGACAAGCGGTCTGTGGCGCTACAGCCGGCACCCGAATTATTTCGGCGAGGTTACCGCCTGGTTGGGCGCAGGCCTGGTCGCAATCAGTCTCGGACAGTGGTGGGGGATACTGGGCACGTTCGTTATAACATTCCTGATTACGAAAGTTTCCGGCATCCCCCCGCTCGAAAAGCACTACGCCGGCAACGCCGAGTACCAGAAATACGCCAAGTACACACCAGTTCTCGTACCATTCCTAAAGCCTTAAAAACCCCACGACACGACGGCCGAAGTCCCAGGCCCTAGAAGCGGATGCGCTTCATGAGGCTATCGACAGCATCCTGGCGGTGCTGTTCGAACGGCAGAATCTGTGCCAGAAAATCGACGACTTTTTCTCCGCTGTCAGGGGAGAGATAGATGGTAAGCGGCGGCATGAACCGTTTGAGCGGCATAAATACGACCGTGGCGTTATGACCGTCTTCGGCGACTGAAAAGGATTTGAAGTTGTGTATATCGTACGAGCGGCGCCCGACATGCAACCCGGCGTGATCGATAGCGTATGCTTGCTCTTTCGGCCGACGGGCCGCCAAAAAACCGAAGGCCAACACTGCGAACACGATGATACCGGTCGTAATTTTATCTTTCGTCAACCAGTAGACAAGGAGTGCGCTCAGAGCTCCACCGAGGGCGAGCAGGCCGTACCAGCCGGCGGATTTGTCGTGCAGCACGAACTCCGATGCTGTCCAAGATATTTCGCCCGTCAATACTGCATCGTGCACTGCCCCTCCGTCGCTCTGTTCCTGGTGGAACTGCCAGTTTCCATCCTGGTGCGCCGATGACACCGGCTGGGGTTGCTCTGTCGCTTCCTGCGGCTGCGGCTGGTAGTACGACTGCTGTGGCACTAGCGGCTCGGCGGCGGTAGCTGCTTGACCGGCCGGAGGCTCATTGCCCTGGGTGGGCGCCGGAACCTCCGGAATCTGCTCTGTCGGACGCTGCGGCTGCGGCGTTGCCGCCGGAGGGACGGGGTTCGCCGCGGGCTGGTCGTTTGCACCGGGTTGGTCCGTTTGCGGACTGATGACCTGACCCGGCTTGAATTCTTCCATAAGCAGTATTGTACTACGAAACAGGCGCACGAGGTAGGGACAGCGTGCAAAGAGCTAGACTCACGCGGTTCAGTCAACTAACACGGAACAAGCGTAAACCGCAGGTATTCGGTAGGGCTGGTAAATAACTCCGGTTGGTTGGCCCTTGCCATCCATTCCCGGCAGAAATCCTCCAGCCGGCGGGTCA